>JABABF010000293.1 GCA_014238345.1 Gammaproteobacteria bacterium | reverse complement strand
GCCAGCTCGTGATAGCGCCGTGCTGTCGCTACGGCCACTGGCTGCTCCGGGTAGGCGTAGAGCTGGCCGCAGTCCGTGTCTAGGCAATGCGCCAACAGCAGTTCGGCATCCAGACGCGGCAGAGCATTGGTCGCGTGGAGCAGGGTGGCGATGGTGTCGCCGCCTCGCTGTACCGTCGTCGGTGCATATTGTGGTGCCTCCATGGGCTTAGCAGGGTGTAGCGCTGTGGATGCTACTCTCGGCAGCCAAATAGTGCTCGGCGATGACTTGTACGATAGTGCTTGCCAATTGGGTTTTGGAGGCGCGTGGCAGAGTCTGCTCTCCCTTCGGGTGTAGGATCACGACTTCGTTCTCATCGCTGTCAAAGCCGATATCTGAGCGCGAGACATCGTTGGCGATGACCATGTCCAATTTTTTCTCCACCAGCTTGCGTTGTCCGTTGTCTGCAACTGCACTGGTTTCTGCGGCGAAGCCGACTAAAAATGGGGGTGGTTGTCGCCCGGCCACTGCCGCCAGCACATCTGGTGTCGGCTCTAGTGTCAGAGTTGGAACCCCATCGGCGCGGCGTAGCTTGTGTGTGACTGGTTGCGTTGGGCGGAAGTCGGCCACTGCCGCCGCTGCGACGAAGAGCTGGCAATCCGGCAGCTGATCGAGTACGGCCTGTAGCATCTCTTCGGCACTCTCCACATCAATCCGCCGCAGGCGCTCTGGGGTACTCAGGGCGACAGGCCCCGCCACCAAGCAGACCTCGGCACCGGCATCTCGCAGTGCGCTGGCCATGGCAAAGCCCATGCGTCCAGAACTGCGGTTGCCCAGGTAGCGCACCGGATCCAGCGCCTCCCGACTCGGCCCAGCGGTAACCATTGCCCGCACCCCCTCCAACAAGCGTGCTGAGAATAGCTTGGCGACGGCGCTAGCAACCTCTTCAGGCTCCAGCATGCGCCCGAGCCCGTTGTCGCCACAGGCCTGATCGCCACTGCCAGGGCCGAGCAAGGTGGCTCCCTGCTCGGTTAACTGCACACAGTTGCGCTGGGTGGCTGGGTGGTGCCACATGTTTTTGTTCATCGCTGGTGCCAGCACTAGTGGCGCATTGG
>JABABF010000292.1 GCA_014238345.1 Gammaproteobacteria bacterium | reverse complement strand
TGTGCGGCGACAAAGCCCTCAGCCGCCAACACCAGCGCCGCCAGCGAACCCTTCATATCGGCTGCACCGCGCCCGTACAAATAGCCCGCAGCGTCAATCTCGGCGGCAAAGGGCGGACGAGTCCAAGCCTCCTGTGCCCCTGGCGACACCACATCGGTGTGCCCCGCCAAGCAAAAGATCGGCCCTTCGTCGCCGTGTACTGCCCACAAATTGCTGACCGCCCCGTAGGGCATTTCCTTGGCCACAAAGCCTGCCGCTACCAAGCGCTGCGCGATCAGCGCCTGGCAGCCACCATCTTCTGGAGTCACCGAAGGGCGACGGATCAATTCCCGCGCCAGCGCCAAAACAGCGGATTCAGCCACCACAGCAACGGCTGACCCACCAGCCCCGCCCCCCCCGTAAGACCAACTCAATTATTGGAGTGCAACGCCTCGTTGAGGCGAATTGGCAGGGTATTGGGCTGGCACTCAATAGCGCCGCTGCGTGAATTGCGGCGAAATAGTAAATCATCCTGCCCCGACAGCTCGCGCGCCTTCAACCACTCTTTTTTAAAACCAGGGTGTCCTGACATGGAGACCACCGACCCCGCTGTTAGGTAAAGCCCCGCTTCCACGGTGCAACGATCCCCAAGCGAGATACCGATACCGGCATTGGCACCGATCAGGCAGTTGCGCCCAACCGAGATCAGTGTCTCATTCCCTCCCGACAGCGTGCCCATGGTCGAAGACCCTCCGCCGAGATCGGAATAGGCTCCAACGACCACTCCGGCGGAGATGCGCCCCTCTACCATGTTGGGACCCTCGGCACCGGCATTAAAGTTGATGAAGCCCTCGTGCATCACCGTCGTGCCCTCGCCGATCCACGCGCCGAGACGCACTCGGGCGCTATCGGCAATACGCACTCCTGACGGTGCCACATAGTCGCACATGCGCGGAAACTTATCAATGGAATAAACGCGTAGCAGGCTACCATCAAGCCGCGCACGCAACTGTAGCGCAGCCAGCTCCCCCACCGCCACCGCACCCATGTTGGTCCAAGCTACTGTCGGCAGCACACCAAACAGCCCATCCAAATTGAACTCGTGCGGGCGCACCAAGCGGTGCGAGAGCAGGTGCAACATCAGATAAGCCTGCGGCACATCCACTGGCGGGCTGTCACCATCCAGCACACTCAGCACACATTCGGACTCGGCGTGATACAGCTGTCCAGCGAGTGCCGCCTGCTCGCTGAGACCCACTGTGCGCAACACCTCGGAGAACTCCTCAAGCTCATCGGTGGCAACCGCCGTCAGTGACTGCCCCCGATAACCGAATAACTCCTCCAAGGCGCGCCAGACCTCTGGCGGCGCTTCCCGCATTGGCTGCGGGTAATACAGCTCTAGCCAATTGCCACTGGCATCGCAACCACCCAAACCCAGTCCAAAGGCAGGGGCACTCATCTACTTCAGCTCAGGCATGGTGAACAGTCACTTTCTGCCGACGACGTGGGTAGCAGGCGCGGCACAATTCACAGACTGTGCCATCACAGCCTCGTGCGGTACAGTGCTCGCGTCCATAGTAAATCATTTGTAAGTGCAGTTTACACCAAGCAATGGCTGGGAACAGCTGTCTCAGTAGCGCCTCCGTGGTGGCGACACTGCGGCCACTGCTGAGCCCCCAGCGCTGAGCCAGCCTATGGATGTGGGTATCTACCGGAAATGCCGGAATGTCAAAGCACTGGCACTGCATCACGCTGGCGGTCTTGTGCCCCACCCCCGGCAGACGCTCCAGCTCCGCCAAGGCCGAGGGTACCGTGCCACCGTGCCGCTCGACCAAAAGGCGCGAGAGGCCGACGATGGCTTGCGCCTTCTGCGGAGCCAAGCCACAGCTGCGGATATGCTGCTCCACAGTGGTCACTGACAGCTGCATCATCTCCTCAGGGGTGTCCGCGCACTCAAATAAAGCAGGTGTGACGCGGTTGACTCGCTCATCAGTACACTGGGCAGACAATACCACCGAGACTAACAGCGTATAGGGATCATGATGGCGTAGCGGGATTGGCGGCTCGGGATAGAGCGCATTGAGACGACTTTGCACCAAGGCGGCGCGTTGATGGCGGCGCACGGCACCCGCTCTAGACGGTGGTCTGGAAAAACGGCTCGTCGCGCCGCGCCGTCAGCACCTCGCAACCATCACTCGTCACCGCCAGCGTGTGCTCCCACTGTGCAGACAGACGGCCATCGACGGTCTCCACCGTCCAGCCGTCGCGACGATCCAGTTTGACCTCGCGACCACCGAGATTGATCATCGGCTCAATGGTGAAGGTCAAACCCTCTTCCAAGACCAGGCCGGTGCCCGCTTGACCGTAATGCAACACATGGGGCTCTTCGTGAAAGTTCTCGCCAATCCCATGGCCACAGTACTCGCGCACTACAGAATAGTGGTTATCGCTGGCATGGCGCTGGATCAGATTGCCTAGATCGCCGAGCCGCACACCAGGACGCACCTGCTCAATCGCTCGGTACAGGCACTCCTGTGTCACCCGCGACAGGCGCCGCGCATGCGGGGACACCTTACCGACCATGAACATACAGCTCGTGTCACCGTAATAGCCTTCTTTGATCACCGCCACATCCAAATTGAGAATATCACCGACGCGCAGCCGTCGTTGCTCCGACGGGATACCGTGGCAGACCACTTGATTGACCGAGGCGCAGATCGAGCGCGGGAAGCCGCGATAACCGAGCGCGGCGGGGACTGCATCGTGTTCGACAATATAGTCGTGGCACTGACGATCCAAGGCACCAGTGCTGACCCCTGGGCGCACATGCTCGGCGATCATCTCCAGCACAGAAGCGGCCAAGCGCCCAGCGATACGCATCTTGGCCAGCTGGGTAGCGCTCTTTGGGACGGGGACGGATGACTCATTCGCCATGGTAATCCCCACATTGACAATCCATTCCACAATTATATAGAACAGCTCTCGTCATGGGGCACCGTGTCGCGCTGTTGTATAATTGCTGTCCACCTCAATCATGCACGGCGCTCCCCCTCTAGCGTAGGGTCAGCCAATGCAATATGCCCATCGAACGTCGGCAAAGCATGCATGAGAGCAGATATTTTGTCGCCACAATAACCTCGTTGCTATGAGTGAAGTTGCCGAACCCAATCTCCATAGCCTGCTCAAGGCCGGGGCGCATTTCGGACACCGTACCCGCTACTGGAACCCGAAGATGGCTCAGTACATCTTCGGCACCTACAATAAAATCCACATCATCAATTTGGATCACACTCTCATCGCCTTGCAAGATGCGTTGGCCTTTGTTAGCAAGCTGAGCGAAAGCGGTAGCAAGCTACTGTTTGTCGGCACCAAACGCGCCGCTAGTGACGTGGTGAGCGAACAGGCGAAGCGTTGCAGCATGCCCTATGTGGAGCGCCGCTGGCTCGGCGGAATGTTGACTAACCATAAAACCCTGCGCAGTTCGATAAAACGCTTGAAGGATTTAGAAGAGCAACACCAAGACGGCTCTTTTCAAAACTTGAAGAAAAAAGAAGTCGTGGGTTTGATGCGGAAAATCGATAAGCTGAATCGCAATCTCGGCGGCCTCAAAGACATGGCTGGCCTGCCCGATGCCGTTTTTGTCATTGATGTAGATCACGAAGAAATCGCCGTGCTGGAGGCTATGCGATTGCGTATCCCGATCATCGGCATTGTCGACACCAACTCTGACCCCAGCAATATCGACTATCCCATCCCCGCCAACGATGACTCTATCCGAGCCATACGCCTCTATGCTGGGGCGATGGCCGATGCCTGTCTGAGTGGACGGCAACGCGCAAAAGCAGCCCACGATGGCGAATTCCAGGAAGTCCCTAGCAGCTAAGGTCGCTACGGGACACTGATAAATATTATGAGTTCCATCGCTGCCTCTCTGGTCAAGGAACTGCGCGACCGCACGGGTGTTGGCATGATGGAGTGCAAGCAGGCACTGCTGACCTGCGATGGTGACCTTGACACAGCCATTGCACATCTGCGCCGCACCAGTGGCTTGAAAGCAGACAGCCACGCTGGTCGTTCAGCACTTGAGGGTGTGGTCACCGCCGCAATCACCGCCGATGGTAGCAGCGCCCGCCTGCTGGAAGTCAATTGTGAGACCGATTTCGTCGCCCGAGACGAAGGCTTTCTGCGCTTCGTTGAGCAGACACTGGCCGCCGCTGAACAACATGCCGACATGTCATCGCTCAGGGCAACGATAGAAGAAGCGCGCCGGGCACTGGTGCAAAAGACTGGCGAAAATATCCAGTTACGGCGGCTTGTGCATTGCAACAGCGAGGGTGGGCAGATGCATCAATATGTACACCATAATCGACGCATCGGCGTACTGGTGGGTATGCGTGGGGAGGGTGCAGGAAACAGCCAGCTGGGACGCGATGTCGCCATGCACGTGGCGGCCATGAAACCCTCTGTGGTGCGCCCAGAGGATATGCCGCCCGCCGTGGTGAGCAGAGAGCGAGAGCTCTATCAAGCACAAGCTCAAGACAGTGGCAAACCGCCGGAGATAGCCGAAAAAATAGCGCAGGGACGGCTCAAAAAGTTCCTCGCTGAAAACAGCCTGCTGGAGCAGCCTTTCGTCCGCGACACCACCATCTCCGTCAGTCAGTTGACACAACAAGCGGGAGCCGAGATCTGCTCAGTGCTACGCTTTGAGGTCGGCGAAACTCTGTCAGATCAGGCTCCCGATACCACACAGTAATGCGACACTAGCCACTCATCTATGAAGCATGACCACGCGAATATCGATGGCATTCTCCGCGATGCAACTCAACGAATGGACAAGAGCCTGCAAACCCTGCATCGCAACTTCAAGAAAATTCGCACAGGTCGCCCACACCCTGATTTACTGGATGCGGTGAGCATCGACTACTACGGCACACCGACCCCGCTACCCCAAGCCGCCGGGATTTCCGTTGAGGATGGTCGATGCCTCGTCGTCGCACCATGGGACAAAGCACTTTTGCCCGATATTGAAAAAGCCATCATGAATGCTGACCTCGGCTTGAACCCGAACACATCCAACGACGTGGTGCGCATCAACATGCCGCCACTAACCGAAGAAACCCGCCGTGATTACACCCGTCAAGCACGACAAGTGGCGGAAGTTTCCAAAGTGGCTATGCGCAATATCCGGCGCGAGGCAAACAGTGCGATGAAATCTCTGGTAAAACAGCACGAAGTGGGGGAAGATGAGGAGCGCAAAGGTGAAGAACAAATACAAGATCTGACCAATAAAAATATCGGCGAAATCGATAAGGCGCTGGCTGTCAAGGAGCAAGAATTAATGGCGCAGTAATAAGCTGGATTTCGCCCTATTTCTCTACATAAAGCCCACCCTTTTTATTTAAATGAGACTATCACCAAAACACGGCCTTCTACCACAGCTAGAAACAGCAACCAAGAGCCCCCACAAAATGGTTTATAGTCTGCCTTGCTCGCTGAGATCAGCACTTGACTAAGCGCAAGCAAGAGCCGCAACCACCGACCCGAGATGCCGTGATCTCCAGCCCCCCGCCCCGACATATCGCTTTTATCATGGACGGCAATCGGCGCTGGGCCGAGCGCCGTGGGCTCAATGTGCAGCAGGGTCACCGCGCTGGTGTTAAGGCCACCTTGCAATTACTCTCTGACCTGGCTGAGCGCGAACACATAGAGGTGATCACGCTATTTGCTTTCAGTAGTGAGAACTGGTTGCGCCCCGCCTTGGAAGTAGAAGGATTGATGAGACTGTTGTACGAACAGCTTGCCGAGCAGGAAATCGACAAACTGCACGCTAATGATGTATGCCTACGCTTTATCGGCGCGCGATCGCAATTCAGTGCCGAGGTGCGTCGTCGCCTAGAAGCCGCAGAACAACGCACCGCAGATAATTCTAAGGTGGTCGCCATAGCCTTGAGTTACAGTGGTCAATGGGATATCACGCAGGCTGCCCGTGCATTGGCACAACAAGTGGCCAACGGGCAGCTCCTACCGGAGCAAATCAACGAAGACTTATTCGCCTCTAAACTGAGCCTAGCTGACCTACCGTTACCCGATCTTTGCGTACGCACTAGTGGCGAGCAACGACTGAGTAATTTTTTGCTATGGCAGTGCGCCTACACCGAACTGCACTTCTGCGATGTGCCGTGGCCAGACTTTGACATCAAAGCACTAGATCAAGTGCTCGCCGATTACCAAACGCACCAGCGTCGCTTCGGGAAGCGTCCCGATCATGGCGACTGAAGTATGCGCCTCCCGACAAAACTGAGGCTAAAATTAATTCTTATAATCCCACGCTAGAGACAGTACTAACAAACACTCTACAAAATTTTATTTAAATCAACAGTCTTGATATCAGTCCTCACAATAAACTGATACTCGGCACCCCGCTGAACTTGCTCTCATGGCTTAGGTGGTCTTGGCTCTAAAAGCATTTGGGTGCTACTCGCTACTCCTTGCTCTGTGGGTGCTATTAGGCCACCTCAGCAAACTGATCTCTTGGTAGCTGCCATTGATCATCGCTGTTAGATTCTCTCGCCTTCCTCATTACCAACACAGAGTGCCGCGAGATGAGGTAACGGGGACAGACCAGCGGCGCCAACATTTGTGATCTCATTTCTCCCGCAATGATTGACGCGCCCAACATCCCGAATCTGAGCCCGCGCACCGACCGCTCCTCGTCACTTCCTTACAACACTGGTGACAATTGGGCTACTCAGCTCGGTAACAATCGCCACTATAATTACCCACACAATGTATGAGAGCCTACTAACGGCACGGTGAGTGCATTGAGCTCCGTCACCTGCAACCGGCGCATCCCAGCATTAAAAGAGCACCATAAACCATGAAGCAGCGATTCATCACTGGCGCTCTGTTGTTCGCCACTGCCACCACCGCTATCTGGCTCCTACCGACTCCTGCGTTCGCCGTATTGGCCGCTGTAGTTATCGCTATCGCCACTTGGGAGTGGATGCCCCTAGCTGGCTTCCCGCAACGTTATCAGTGCGCTTTAGCCGCCATGGCAATGCTTGCTGTCTTGGTGCTGATGAGCATCAACCCAGGCTGGCGAGTACTGACATCGTGGATACTGCTCGCCAGTGCTGTCTGGTGGACCGTTGCCCTACTACTCGTGGTTACTTGGCCACGTAGCCAATCCCTGTGGGCTCCGCGCTGGGTGCGACTCGCCGCCGGATGCGCCATCCTGTTGCCCTGTTGGGTCGCCCTCGTCACCTTGCATGAATCAACTGATGGACGCGTACTGGTGCTGTTCCTGATCGCCTTGGTCGCACTAGTAGACACCGGTGGCTACTTGATCGGTCGCAACTGCCGCCGTCCACGTCGGCTGGCACCTGCCGTCAGCCCCAACAAAACCTGGAACGGATTGCTGGGAGGATTGCTCGCGGCCACCGTCGCACCCATCGCACTATTGATGCAGTGCGGCGATCGCATCCAATGCACTCCGGTGGCAGTGGCGGGGGCTTCTGCGGCTGCGATTACCGCAGCGGTCATCGGAGATCTCTTGGAAAGCGTCGCCAAGCGACACGCTGATGTCAAGGATTCTGGACAGCTATTGCCCGGACACGGCGGACTGCTAGATCGCATTGATGGCTTGGTCGCAGCAACACCTCTATTCACGCTCGTGTGGCTCTGGACTCATTGATGACTCCAACACGGCGATCTCTGGTGATTTTGGGGGCGACCGGCTCGGTAGGCGGAACACTACTGCAACTGGTGTCAGACCAGCCAGACCTCCACTCGGTGTTGGGCTTGGCGGCAAATCGCCAAGTGGCCGCAATGCGCAAGCTATGCCACCGCCACCACCCACGCTACGCCGCGCTGGCGGATCGTGCCGCCGCCCGGCAGCTACGGCGAGAACTGCGGCGCGATGGCCTCACCATTGAAGTACTGGAAGGATCTGAGGGGTTGCAACAACTGGCCGCCCACGACGACGCAGACACGGTGCTGGCAGCCATTGTGGGGCTGGCTGGCCTTGAGTCAACGCTGGCGGCCGCCCGTGCTGGCAAACGTATCCTATTGGCAAATAAGGAAACTCTGGTCGCCGCTGGCGAGTTATTCATGCAGGCCGTGGCTCAGGGCAAAGCCGAGCTGTTGCCGGTGGATAGTGAACACAATGCGATCTTACAATGCCTACCGCCTGATAGCCATGGCGGGGAGCTTGCCGCCAGTGTGCGGCGGTTGTTGCTCACTGCCTCGGGAGGCCCAACGCTACGGCTGCCCATGGATGCACTGGCACAAGTTGGCCCAAAGTTTGCCTGTACACACCCAAACTGGTCCATGGGGCGAAAAGTTTCTGTCGATTCCGCTACGATGATGAACAAAGGCTTGGAATTAATCGAGGCCTGTTGGCTGTTCAACATGCCCGAACATCAAGTTGAGGTCGTCGTGCATCCACAGAGCATTGTCCATTCTATGGTGGAATATATCGACGGCTCTGTGTTGGCGCAGCTGGCCTGCCCAGATATGCGCGTGCCGCTGGCCGCCGCACTCAATTGGCCACATCGCCAAGCCAGTGGTGCGGCCTTCTTGGACTTGACCACCGTCGGCTCGTTGGACTTCGAGCCGCCATCATTAGAGCGCTTTCCCTGCCTTGCACTAGCGCGAGCGGTAGCGCGCGACAGCGGCGGTGGCGCAGCCGCACTCAATGCCGCCAACGAAGTGGCCGTAGCGGCTTTCCTCAATGGCGATATCGCTTTCACGCACATTGCCTCAGTCGCCGAAGCGGGTCTTGGCGCGGCAACTCGGGAGGCTCCCGAATCTATTCCGGCACTGCTCGAGCTCGACCGTCGGGCGCGTGCGCTCGCCCAGCGGGCAGTGGCGTCTCACACAGCGCATGCTGTGGCCGTATAAGGTCGATTCATGGAAAAATTACAGATCGCGCTGATCGGCATACT
>JABABF010000291.1 GCA_014238345.1 Gammaproteobacteria bacterium | reverse complement strand
GCCCCTGCACACGAGACAGGCGTTAAGTAGCACAATCCAGAGAAAATGCTGCACTAGTGGACGGGACGACAGCGGGTCGGAGCAGACTCCAGCTGTCATACCAGCATGTCATGTCTGTACGATGGTGGTGATGACAGTGAGGTGACAGACAGCTAACACATTGACGCAGGGCGTGATGCAGATCAGCCCTCCCCCCCCCAAAAAAAAGCTGGGCAAGATTAAAGCCCCGGCAGCTCCAACACCCGCTTAGCGATGATGTTCAACTGCACTTCTGAGCTGCCGCCAGCGATGGTGTAGGCACGTGAGTTGAGCCACTTGCGCACACTGTCACGCTCCAGATCAGTGAAACCCTCACCCTCCCAGACCAGAGCCCGGTTGCCTAGCATGTCCACAATCAGCTGATTGCGGCGCTTCTCTTCCTCGGTGCCAGTGTATTTGATCACCAAGTGACTCTGCGAGGGTTCGCCAGCAGCCAGCTCGGCCAGCGCCCGATCATTGAGCTCACTGGCACAGCTGCGATTGATAAAATGTTGCACCACTCGCTGGCGCAAAGCTGGATCTGCAATGCGCCCATCTGAGCTGCACAGATGCTCTGCATGGCTGTTGATGACATCTTGCACACTGATTTCTGTGCCGCTCTCAGTGGCGAGATCCCCCATCATATTGCGCTCGTGTTGTAACAGGCGCTTGGCCACTGTCCAGCCCGTGTTTTCCTCGCCGATCAGATGCCTTTTCTGAGCTACAACATTGTCCATGAAAACTTCACAAAACGGTGATTCTCCACTAATTAATCGAATAGGTTTGACCGTTATTCCGGGCTGGTGCATGTCGATCAATACAAAGCTGATGCCGCGCTGACGGCTGGCCATATCGGGATTGGTGCGCACCAAGCAGTACATCCAATCGGCTTTGTCGGCATCGCTCGTCCAGAGCTTCTGCCCATTGACTAAATAGTGCTCGCCCAGATCGCGTGCACTGGTGCTGATACTGGCCAGATCAGAACCCGCACCAGGCTCGCTATAGCCTTGGCACCAGCGTATCTCACCGCGCACAATCGGGGGAATAAACTCTTGTTTTTGCTCCTCGCTACCATACTCCAACAACACTGGACCAATCATCGTCAAGCCATAACTGTACTGCGACTCACGGCAACGTAAGCGACGCAGCTCTTGACGCAATATACGACACTGATCGGGATGCAAGCCCCCGCCGCCGTATTCGCTCGGCCAATCCGGCGCACACCAGCCCTTCTCCACCATGCGATCAAACCACAGTTTGGCATCTTCGCTGGGAAAATGCATTTTTCTGGCACCCCAGACGCGATCCTCAGGGCGCATCGGGCCGCCACGCATCGACTCTGGACAATTGGCCTCCAGCCACGCCCGCACCTCACTACGAAAAGCGTCTAAATTAGCCATTGACCATCCCACCACATCTCCAAAGACAATTATATATCGGGAAAATCTGCATTATGAACCTTGCTGATAGCTGCCAGAGATTGAAGATGTCACCTTGGGTCAGTAGGGTGGCATTATTCAGACATTAAGCGGGAGCACCTGCACCACTTGATAGTGCCATCGCAACTCAAGGCTGGATCGGAGCAAATGCCCCCGTGGACTCAAGTTCCTTTGGGTCGCTGTACATCCGATAGCCCAGACGCAGAAAATC
>JABABF010000290.1 GCA_014238345.1 Gammaproteobacteria bacterium | reverse complement strand
GCAAGACTGCTGTGTAGCAACGGCTCCCCGGCTACCGACCGAAATTTACTGCGCCACGGCTGCGAGCGCTTCTCCGCCACCCGGCTCCCAGCTGCCAGGCACAACACCACCAGTCGCCTCCTCAACTCGCGACATCCACGCGGACACCAGCTTGCTCTCGGCAATCAATTCGCCCCCCTCACGGCTGTCGCGCACACAGCCTAGCTCGGCGTAGACACTGATATCCGCTAGGGTCAACGACTCGCCGACCAACCACTCGCCCAGTTGCAACCGCTCGTCAAGCGCAGTGATATGACGGTTCAGGTCGCGCAAGACATGCTCGCGCGATTTGCGCCCCAAGCCCTGCTGCTCAATGATCTTGCGAATACCCGCCGGAATCAATCGCAACATCAAGGCGCGAAACCAGCGCTTGTCGCTATGTAGCATGCGCGGTAGATTGCGCGCCGCGTTGTGAGGCTGGGTAAAACGCCAGTACATTTCATAGAAATAGAGGCTCTCGTCGGCCCAATCCTCAAATACATGTACCAAGCCGCGCTGGCGCAGGTCTGTGGGAAAGAGCGCTGGTTGCGGAAACTGCTCCTCCAAATAGTGGGCGATATCGGTGGAATCGCCGATGAATTGACCACCGTGCTCTAGGCAGGGCAGCTTGCCCGCCGCATACATGGCGCGTATCTCAGACCGCGCAGCCAGCGGATACTCTCGCACCTCGTAGTCAAGCTGCTTGAAATGCAGAATGCGCCGCACCTTATCACACAGCGGCGAGATCAGAAATTGATGCAGGATCAATGGGCTATCGGTGGAGGACATAAGCTAGAGACTCGGTGGCGATCGCACATGGCGGTCATTTTATACGCTCTAGCGCTGAGCAATGGATTGCCCAGCAAAATCGGTCGGCGGCTACGCTAGGATATAAGGAGTCCACTGGCGACAAATTCAAACAATCCCCAGCCTACCCCAGCCTAGGAAAGTCTGATCTATAACCTACTCCGAGCGGCCAATAAATTAGGCTGCCCTTAGGGTATCGCGCGGTTTGCCACTACCCCACCTACAATATCTTGCACACAACAAGTTTTTATCTATGAGAATTGCCCGTCAATCCGCCGTCATTGGGTTGCTAGCAGCTGGGATGCTATCCGCTTGCGCCGACCCTGCCTCCACCACACCACCACCCCTGCCACCGCTGGCACTCGATGCCCGCATTCTCGCTGTTGGCGACAGCCTGACCGCGGGCACCGGCGCACAGCGAAGACAGGATTATCCAACGCAGCTGGCACAGCTGAGCGGACGCACAGTCATCGGCGCAGGAATACCTGGCGAGACAACACTAGGTGCCCGGCGCCGACTCGAGCGCCTACTGCAACGACACAACCCCGATTTGCTCTTGCTGTGTAGCGGTGCCAATGACTTTCTGCGCGGGCTATCAACGACACAGGCAGAGCAGAACCTCACCGCCATGGTGGAGATCGCACAACGCCACCAGGTGCCAGTCGTATTGATCGGCGTACCAGCCGATATCAGTCAATATGTGCGGCAAGTGGGGCACCTGCCACTAGCTGGCGACGTACCGAGTGTGGCGCCGATGTACTACCGCATCGCCCGCCGACATCGACTCTGGCTGGAAGAGCGCGCCGTGTTGCTGGCTCTCACCCAAACCGACATGATGAGCGGTGGAGATTGGCACCCCAACCACCGCGGTTACCGACTCTACGCCGAGAATATCCACCAACTGCTAGTGCAGGCTGGCGCATTGCCTCCCTCAGGCAGCCCCCACTAGCGCGTCGCCTCACCACCACGATGAAGCCAATACCACTATGACTAAATCTATCACCCTGTACCACAACCCGCGCTGCTCCAAATCGCGCCAAGCACTGGCACTACTACAAGCACAAGGTGTTGAGCCGCGCATCGTGCGCTATTTGGAAGAGCCTCTAAATGCCGCCACACTGCGGGAGATACTACAAAAACTCCAACTCAGCGCGCGCGAATTACTGCGCGGCAATGAGCGCATCGCCCGCGAGCGCTCCCTCCACCGACCAGAGCTGAGCGAAGAGGAACTGATCGCCGCCATGATTGAAGAGCCACGGCTCATCCAGCGTCCAATCGCTGTGTGCGGCCACCAAGCCATCCTCGGACGACCACCTGAACAGGTGTTAAAACTGCTCTGAACTCAGCGCAGCTCAGCCTGTTGGGACGCTGGCGGGGGTAGCGTCCGACTCAGTCGGCGGCGAGCTACCATCCCGGTGCGATATGCGACGCCGGAACTGCCGCCAAAAGTGCTGCAAATCCGTTAGCACCACATAAAGGCAGGGCAACAAGATCAGCGTGATCAGCGTCGCAAACAGCACGCCAAAAGCCAGCGACACCGCCATCGGGATGACATAGCGCGCCTGTGCACTGCGTTCGAGCATGATCGGCATCAGGCCGACAAAAGTAGTCAGTGAAGTCAGCATAATGGCACGAAAACGCCGTGACGAAGCCGCCACCGCCGCCTTGGCATAGGACATGCCCTGCTCGCGCACAGCACGGTTGACAAAATCCACCATCAGCAGGCCGTCGTTGACCACGACACCAGACACGGCGATCATGCCGAACAGCGACAACATACTGACCGCAAGACCCAACAGAAGATGCCCAATAATGGCTCCGATAATCCCAAAGGGAATTGCGCCCAAGACCAATAGTGGTTGCGTATAGGAGCGCAACGGCACGGCAATCAGGCAGTAATTCCCCAATATTGACAACAGGAAGCCGATGAGCAGGAAGCGCACCATTTTCTGCTCGTCATCACTCTCATCGTCCAGAGCAAACTCCACTTGATAGTCGCGTTCGAGGCGCTCGCTCAGCGCCTTGTGTACCACACCGACTACCTGCGAGCCCGAAATTTTCCCCGCATCAACATTGGCAGTAATGCGTAGCGCCGACACCCCGTCAACCCGCACCAGCTGAGTCGGCCCAGGATTAACCTCCAATTCGACCACCGCCGACAGTGGCACCGTTTCTCCTGCGGCATTGCGCACATGCATGTTCTGTAGCGTGCTGAGATTCTTCCGGTCGGCGCGCGGATAACGCACCCACACCCGCACCTCATCGTTGCCGCGTTGCACGCGTTGCACCTCGTAACCCTGAAAAGCGTGGCGCACTTGTCTGGCAACGGTCGCTAGTGGCAAGCCTAAGATCGCCGCCGTATCACGACTACGCAACACGATCTCGTCATTGCGCACACTGGTATCGCTACGCAGATCAAGAACCCCGTCCAGACTGGCTATTTCCGCCTCTACCAAGCCAGCGGCCTGCTCCAATAGTTCGCGATCCTCGCCTTTCAACAGCACCGCAACATCTGCGTTGAGACCCGGGCCGCCCTCGGCATCGGAGAAGGTCAACACTTTGGTGCCAGCGATCTTACCCACCGCCTCGCGCCACTGCTTGATGATCTCGGAGCCGTTAGTGTTGCGCTCTTCACCGGGCACCAATTCGATCCACACATTTCCTTGCAGTGAATCTTTGCTGATGGTGCGCACGAACTGCAACACCGACTCGCCACGCTGCTCCCGGTAGTATTGCTCTATGTTCCACAATGTATCTTCGATATAGCTCAAGGCCTCCGCCGTGCGTTCGCTAGGCGTGCCATCGACCATCTCCAGATGAGCCACCAGAAAATCGCCAGGCAATTTTTCGATCAGCACCAAGCGCACAATGCCGCCCAGCACCAGCCCCAGCGATAAAATCAAGACCCCAGTAAAAATCGCCGTCACTGTGTAGCGGCGGTCAATGCAGTAATAAAGGAAGCGCTTGTGCACATTTTGGAGATAATCATCCAAGCGACCGTTGAACCAAGCCTGCATACGGCGCAATGGAGCCAGCCATTGCGCAGTGGAGGGGCGCGTATGCGCCAAGTGTGCGGGCAGAATCCATTTTGATTCCAGTAACGAGAACAACAGGCACAGGATGACCGTCAGACCAATTTCGCGCGGGAAAGCCGCAAAACGCCCCTCGACCATGATCGTCGGCAGAAAGGCCACCACCGTTGTCAGCACCCCAAAAGTCGCTGGCACCGCCACCCGCTTGACACCGGCAATCACTGTGTCCACGCTGTGCCCACGCCGCTCCACCGCTCGATAGGCACTCTCCCCGACGACAATCGCATCATCGACGACGATGCCGAGCACCAAGATCATCGCGAACAAGCTCAGCAGATTAATCGTGACATTGAACGGATCTTGCGCCATCAGTGCAAAGGCTCCTAGGAAACTGATCGGCAGACCGAGCATCACCCAAAAAGCCAGTTTCAAATCGATAAACAGCGACAACACCAGAAAGACCAACAGCGCCCCGAGGAACATGTTTTTGCGCATCATGTTGAGGCGATCTTTGAGGTAGCTGCTGACATCTGCCCAATAAGTCAGCTGTACACCCTCGGGCAGCGTTTGTTTGGCACGCTCGGCATAGGCTCGCGCGGCATCTGCCATATCCACCACATCAGCATTGTTCCCTAATGTCTCAATCTCCAAGCCGATCGCTGGCTGACGGTTAAAAGCCGATAGCAAATCGTCAGCTTCTACAAAGCCATCACGCACGGTGGCAATATCGCCTAATCGCAGCTGAGTGCCGTCCGGGAACGACAGCAGCTGCACTTCCTCAAACTGCTGTTGATTGTGGCGCCGACCGCTGGCCTGCACCAGCACATCGCCATTGTTCGTGCGCACCGCTCCACCAGGCAAGTCGATCGTGGCGCGCCCCAGCGCTCTACCGACATCTTCTAAGGTCAGCTGGTATTTGCGCAGTGCATCCTCGGTCAACTCAATGCTGATCTCATACTCACGCGCACCGCGCACCCGCACCTTGGGAATCTCTGGCAGGCGCAACAGCTCATCTTCAATATGATCTGCATGCTCACGCAACAGTACTGGATCGACATCACCGTGCAGGGTCAGCTCGCTGATCGGGACTGTCGGCACGATGCGCGACACGATAGGCAGCTCCAAATCGCGCGGGAAACTCGGCACAGAATCAATGGCACTGCGCACATCCCCCTGCACATCGGCGACCTGGTAATCAGCGTCCACCTGCAAGTACATAAGCCCACCGTTGCGAAAAGCGACAGTGGTGACTTTCTTCAACCCATCGACGGCGCGCAAAGCCTCCTCGGCGCGCAACAATACCGATTTTTCAATTTCTGCTGGAGATGCACCAGGATAAGCAAACTGCACGAGTACCAAATCCAACTCGAAATTGGGTGTCAGCGTGCGCGACATTGTCAGCGCCGACAGCGTCCCCGCAATGATGATTAAGAACATCAACAAATTAGCCGCCACCGGATTGAGGGCGAACCAAGCGATTGGCCCCCGCCGCAATTCCTCGATGGGCGGTAGCGGCGGCAGGGTATTTTCGCTGTCGCCGGGCTTGGCAGAATCGCTCATCTATTATTGCCCGCTGAGCTGCGCTGAAAAAATGCTTCCCCTACCCTCGGCTGGCAGTGCCGCAACACCCATTCCGGACCAGAGCGTGGACGGCACGCGCTCGGTGATCTCCACCCGCGTCCCCGGCAACGGATGCCCCACCGGTGTCAGACAGACCAAATCGCCCTCGCTCAGCCCACTGCTGATGTAGACATTGTCACTGTGGGTTTGCAACACCTCTACACGGCGGATCTGCAATGCCATATGCTGATCTACCACCCACAGCTTATTACCCGCCCGCAACAGGTGCCGCGGCAATGTCACCAAACCATCCAGCTGCCGCCCCTCGATCACCGCCCGCACAAAAGTGCCGATACGCAATGGCTCGAAGGACGTTGCCACCCCACCTCCCGGACGCTCCAAACCATAGGGATCATCAACCCGAGCCACTATTGCCAAAGTACGACTACGCTCGTCTAAGACCCCCTCAGTGCGGGTGATGCGTGCTGGCCAAGTCCGCCCGCCACCGCTGGCAGTCGCGCTGACATCGGCGCTGAGAGATACCTTTGATGCCAGGCGGCCATGGCGATCTGGCAGCTGCAAATAATTGAGCTGATTTTCCGGTAGCGCAAGGCGCACTTCGGCGTAATCCACTGGGAAACTGGCACCGAGTACCGCGCCCGGTGCCACATACTGCCCCACATCCACATTCTTGCGCCGAATAATACCGCGATAGGGGGCGCGCAACACCGTGCGCTCCAAGTTGAGCTGCGCTTGACTGCGCTGCGCCTCAGCAGAAGCCAGCTGCGCCTTGGCTGAGATCATCTGCGGTTTGCGCAACGCCAGATCTGTGGCCTGCGAGCTGCGCCCATCACTGTGCAAGGCTTGCCAGTCCTGATAGGCAGCATCCGCCTGACCATGCTCCAACGCTAACTGACTATGGGCGGCGGCAACAGCGGCCTCGGCCTGCTTGAGCGCCGCTTGGTAATCACGGTCGTCGAGACGCAACAACACTTCTCCAGCATCAAAAGTACCGCCAGCTACAAAGGCTGGCGAGGTCGCTTGTACACGCCCGGCGACCTCCGCCAATAGCGTGGTCTCAGCATGAGGTGCCACCGTGCCAACAGCACGCAGGCGCAGTGGCAACTGCTGCATATGCACCACCGCCGCCTTCACCGGAATGAGGGCAACGCTGGGCTCCGTGCGCTGCGGAGGCTGGCGCAACCAGATCAGCAGCATGGCGATGACAATACTGCCGGCGATGATCAGCAGGGGTTGTCCGACCGGACTCTCTGCAAAGCGCCGAAAGTGCAGCCACCCTTTGTCGAAGAGCTCCTTGCTGGCCTCCTTGCTAAACAGCTCCCGATTCAACATCATTAAGTAGTGACAGCTCCCCGCAGAATGACTGCCGATGCATGGCCGAATAAACCTTGGTTGGCACTGATGCCGATGCGGGCACCCGCCACCTGCCGTTGCCCAGCCATGCCCCGCAGCTGCCAACTCAGCTCGCAGACCTGCGCTAAGCCCTGTGCCGGCACCGCCTCGCCAAAACAGGCCAGACCACCGCTAGGATTGACCGGCATGCGACCGCCGACCGCCGTATCGCCCGCCGCCAGCCAGCGCTCGGCCTCGCCCTCGGGGATTAACTCAAGATCTTCGCACCAATCGAGCTCCATCGCTGTGGACAAGTCATAGACCTCAGCCACATCGATCTCCTGGGCACCGATACCGGCCTCGGCGCGGGCATCGCGCGCCACTTGGGAGCGAAAGCGCTGACCCGAAGCCGCGACCGCCGCCGCCGAATCGGTGGCTATATCCGGCATCTCCACCTCAGCACAGGGGAACCGCGGCGTACTGGTTGCCACGGCGGCAATACTCAGCGCAGCGTGGGCGGCATTGTGGCGACGAGCGTAGTCGGCGCTGGCCAGCACCACCGCCGCGCCGCCATCGCTAGTGGCGCAGATATCTAAGAGACGCAACGGGCTAGAGACCACTGGCGAGGCCATCACATCCTCAAGCGCACAGGCCTTGCGGTAGCGCGCATTGGGATTGTGCAGGCCATGCTGTGCATTTTTAACCTTGACACGGGCAAAATCCTCGGCGGTAGCGCCGTAGAGCGACATGCGACGCTGAGCGTAGAGACCAAAGTAGATGGTATTGGTGAGGCCCAGCCGAAAACGCACCCAGTCTGGGTCGTCCGGGCGCTCACCGCCCTGCGGAGCTAAAAAACCCTTGGGCGTGGTATCGGCTCCGACCACCAAGGCGACATCGCACAACCCAGCCAAAATACGCTGACGAGCAGCTTGTAGCGCCTGAGCTCCCGTGGCACAGGCCGCATAGCAACTAGCCACCTGCGCTCCCTGCCAACCCAAGGCCTGAGCGAAAGTGGCACCGGCCACATAGCCGGGATAGCCACAGCGCATGGTGCTACCACCCGCCACAAATTGCACTTCATTCCAAGGCAGCTCCGCCTCGGCCAACGCCGCACGCGCCGCCGCCACCCCGTAGTCGACGAAATTACGCCCCCATTTGCCCCACGGATGCATCCCCGCGCCGAGGATGACCACCTCATCCGTCGTTGCCATCACCACCTCCCGCGGCCACTGGCCGCCATTTCCAAGTCAGACGCGCCGTGCCCTCATCATCCGTGTACAGCACCTCTTCAACCAAACACATTTCCATGCCGATGACCAGCGAGGCGCAGGGGATGCCCGCCGCCACCTGCCCTAATACCGTCAGCTGCTCACGCTCCAGTGTGACCGCCGCCACTGTGAACGGTACAAAGTCGCCGGGCGGAGCCACCCAAGGGGGTGGCGGCGGATAGTGTTGCTCAGAAAAAGACCATAGCTGCCCTTGACTTGACAGCGGCAGCTGCTCAAAGACCTCGCCATCACAAGCCGGATTGCGGCAAAAAGAGAGGCGCGGCGGGAAATAGTAGCTACCGCAACGCTCGCAACGAGCACCCAGCAAGTGGGCGCCATCATCGTCATTGTCATACCAACCCGCCAAGGCTGGTACACCCGAGACCGTGCTCATATCAGCCCACGGGTCAAGCAACACATAAGATGGATGACACCAGCATCGGGCGGCATGGCGGCGGACGGCCAGCGTTCAGCCATTAGCCCCATACGCCGCCACCCACTCATGCCGCAGCTCGCAGAGCCGCGATACGCTGCTCCAAGGGCGGATGTGAGCTAAACAGCGCCCGCAGACCACCGGCGCGACCGCCGCGAATACCAAAGGCCAGCAATTCATCCGGCATGCCACCGCTCTGATTTTGCTGGGAACCGCCCCGCCCACCGCGCTGGCCGCCACCCGCCGTGGCCATGGCCAGTTTCTTCTCACTAATACCCTGCTCCGCCTGCAAGCGCGACAGTGCGCCGATCATCGCATCCGGGCTAACCAAATCGGCACTATAGGCATCGGCTCGAAACTCGCGCCGCCTTGAGAACCACATGACCACCATTGAAGCGAGGATAGTCAGCACAATCTGCGCGATGATCGTCGCCACAAAATAGCCAATACCATAGCCATGCTGATTTCTAAACACAATGCGGTCGACAGCGTGGCCGATAACCCGCGATAGCACGAAGACAAAGGCGTTGACCACCCCTTGGATCAAGCTCAGCGTGACCATATCGCCATTGGCCACATGCCCGATCTCATGCGCCATGACCGCACGCGCCTCCTCAGGGCTGAAGCGATTGAGCATCCCCTGACTGATAGCGACCAGCGAGCTGTTACGACGCGCGCCGGTGGCGAAGGCATTGGCATCCTCCATCGGCATGATCCCGACCTCAGGCATAGCAATCTTTGCTTGCTCGGAGAGTTCACGTACCGTATCGACCAGCCAGCGCTGTTGTGCGCCCGCCGGAGCCTGCGTATCAACCATGTGCAGACCCGTGAACTTCTTGGCCATCCACTTAGAAAGCGCCAGCGAGACAAAGGCACCCCCGAAGCCGAACACTATCCCGAAAAGGATCAGGGAATTGAGGTTGAGACCGTGGGGTGTCAGGTAGTATTCGACACCGAGCAGGCGCAACATAACGCTGGCCACCAACACCACGGCAATATTTGTTGCTAGAAATAAAAGAATACGCATACTGAGGTGACCTCCTTTTAGACCTTGAAGCACATTGAGCGCTTTATCAACCGCTCATTTTAGCGCAACGAAGGAGGAGGAGGACAGATTGAGGGGATTCAGGGGGTTGTGACGAGGGTCGTAGCAGGATCTATTGCAAGGATGGGGGGGGGATGGACGGGGGGTGAGTACAAAGGTGGTGCAGATGAGCGCCAGAGCTAAGGAGCAGGGGTACAGGCCGATATAATGCG
>JABABF010000289.1 GCA_014238345.1 Gammaproteobacteria bacterium | reverse complement strand
GCTGAGGATGAACAGCATGTCGCTGGCGATGGCATTGAAGTCTGTGGCCTGAATACTCATGGTGGCGATAAAGTCCTCTATTTAAAAGTGGTGCGGTGTTGCGGTGATGTCTGAACCCCATTCAGCTATTTTCTGCTAAGCACGGCCAATGCGCCATTTATGACACAGATCGGCGACTTCATTTCGATGATACGCTGGGCTTGGCATAGAGGGGTTTGGCTTTCGCTGTGAACGGACCGCGCTACCCATCTAGCTTAGCTTTAGCATTGTCATTAGCGACAGGTGGGCGGCGGCGGCCTCGGGGTCTGGTGGCGACAGCGGTGGAATAGCACCGAGATAACACCCAGTTAAGCGTTGTCGCAATGCGTTGATATTGTCGGCGAGACGGGGCATGGGTTCGCTCTTAGGGTTGTTAGCAATCCATCCCGCTAGTTCCAGCCCATCGTTGGCGATAGCCTCGGCGCTGAGCAAGGCGTGGCTCAGACAACCCAAGCGCATGGCGACCACGAGGATCACCGGGGTACCTAGCGCACTGGCTAGATCCGACATCCCCGTATGCTCGCTGAGCGGCACTCGCCAACCACCGACCCCTTCGATCAACACCAACTTGGCATCCTGCTCGACCTGTACTCGGTGACAGTGCGTCGCCAGTTCGGAGGCATTGAGCGAGAGACCACTGTCGTCAGCGGCCAGGTGAGGGGCGATAGGCGCGGCCAGCGCCACGGGATTGATGACATCGTAGTCCAGTTGTCGGGAGCTGTGGCGGCGCAACAGCAGGGCATCGTCGCTACGCAGCTGGCCGTCCACCCATTGGCAGCCAGAGGCCACTGGCTTGAGTCCCAGCGCTACGATTCCTTGGTTTCGGGCGGCCCTGAGCAGGGCGCAGCTGGCGAAGGTCTTGCCGACTCCAGTATCGGTGCCAGTGACGAAGAAACTTTGGGCGCTCATAGTTTTTGTAGTGTTGCGCGGAACAGTTGGAAACTGAAGGATGGGTTGTGCGCATGGCTCAAGTGGGCGGCTACTTCAGCCATGCGGCGTTGGGTGGCGCGTCCCGATAGGCCTGGCGGTTGCGTGGCACTGGCAGTTGCTCCGAGCTGGCGTAGTTCCTGGAGCAGGGAGCGGACATTGGGGTAACTACGCTCGCTATTGCGCTCGGACCAGTCGTGCAGACGCAGCCCAGCGGTGGCAGCTGTTTGCTGCCAGAAGGCGGCGGGTTGGAAGCCCAAGACGGGTTGTCGTTGCCCGCTACCCAAGAAGGCGGCGCGCAGCTGCCACAGCGTGTCGGGGCCAAAGGTGGTGAACAACAGCCAGCCGCTGGGTCGCAACACACGCTGTATGTCGCGCAGCACAGTCAATGGCTCGGCACACCACTGCAACATCAGATTGCAGAACACCACATCAATACTAGCATTGGCCAGTGGTAACGATTCGGCCGTTGCGCACAGCCGGAGTGGGGGTGGGGTGGCTTTCGGCACCCGGGTGGCGGCGCGTTGGGTCATGCTGAAAGAGCGGTCGATGGCAAAGAGCTGGGCACTGGGATAATACGCTGCTAGTGTGCTGAGGAAGTGTCCAGTGCCGCAACCCAGATCGAGGATGCGGGGAGTCTGGCGGTGGCGCTCAGCACGGTGCTGCACTGAGGTGGCAGTGGTCACCTCCAGCGACTTGGGCAGTGTTTCAAGTAGCCAGCGCCCGGCCTTGCGTTGGAGTCTGGCGGCGCGGTCGTAGCTAGCGCTGGCAGTGTTGAAGTGCTGAGCGACGCGAGTGGGTGTCGGTCGCCGCTGTGGTGTGCTGAGGATGTCGTGGTCGTGGGCGAAGGCGCGCAGTGCCCCCAGCACTGGAGCTGGCTGCGACAGCAGGGCGGCGTGGCTGGCAGTTGGCAACACGGCGATGCGTTGTGCTCCGCCGACGAGGCGCCGTAGTGGGGTCGCCAGCGTTGCTGGCACGAGTGCATCGCGCCCACCGAGCAGGTGTAGTGACGGGTTGGTCAGAGTGCTTAGAGCAGTACGCAGGTCACTATGTTGTAGCAGGCTGAGGCCGCTGGCGAAGGCACCGGAGTCTCCTGGCCGGACATGGCTTCGCAGCTGTGTAGCCAGTGGCCGCGGCGCGGCATCACCGTGTGCCGACAGTAGCACGAGTCGTTGCAGTGCGGATTCGGTGGCTACGGCTGCCCGATGTTTGAAATCGCCGAACCACTGTTGGGGCAGACCCGTGCGCCAGCTCCGATCTCGGCAGAAACGGGGGTTGCTAGCGAGTGTGATCAGGCCGAGTACACGTTCCGGTGCTCGTGTACACAGAGCCATAGCTAACAGACCCCCCAGCGACCACCCAAGGTAGCAGGCTGGCGTGTCTGGCAGCCGTGGCATGAGAGCCTCTAGCCACTGCTCAATATCGGCTTCTGGCGGTGGTGCTGTACCGCCGCCAAAACCCGGTAGAGGTACTGCGATGACTTGGAAGTCTTGCTCTAGATCTGGGCGCAACACATCCCAGACACTGGGAGCGAAGCCAAGGCCGGGGAGCACCACTAAGATCGGGGAGATAACCGCGCTATCGCTGCTTGATAGGGTGGGCTGCTTAGTGATCGAGGCGTTTGGCGGCACTTCAGTCATCCGCCGCCGTTGCCCGCCACAGCTTTCCCAGCGCCTCTAGTAGCGCAGTGACTTGTTCCTTGCTGTGTGCGGCGCTGAGAGTGATGCGTAGCCGCGCCGCGCCTTCGGGCACGGTCGGTGGGCGAATAGCCGCCACCCAGAAGCCAAGTTCTAACAGTTGCTCCGATAGTGAGACAGCTCGCTCTGAGCTGGCGACCATCAACGGCTGTATCGGGGTCTGGGAGTCTGCCAGTGGCAGTCCCAACGATGCGGCTCCAGCGCGGAAGTGGCGCACGAGGTCGAGTACGTGCCGCCGCCGTTCTGGTTCCTCGCCGGCCATCTTCAGCGCAGCTTGTGTCGTCGCCGCCATGGCGGGTGGCGGGGCAGTGGTATAGATATAGGGGCGGGCAAACTGAATCAGTGTTTCAATCAGTTCTGGTGCGCCAGCGACAAAGCCGCCCGCCGTACCCAGTGCCTTGCCCAAGGTGCCGATCAATATCGGAACTTGTGCCATGCTCAGCCCAAAATGTTCGACGCTACCGCCGCCATGCTCTCCCAAAACACCGATGCCGTGGGCATCGTCGACCACGAGCCAGGCATCGTGCTGAGCGGCCAGTGCCGCCAGCTCCGGCAACGGAGCTAAGTCACCGTCCATACTGTAGACCCCGTCGACGATGATCAGACGTCGTCTCCAGTGCCCGCTGGCGAGGCGGCGTGCCAGATCACTGCTGTCGTTGTGGCGGAAGCGTTGCAGTTCGGCTCCCGACAGACGTGCAGCATCGACCAGTGAGGCGTGGCAGAGGCGGTCGAGGAACACGGCATCGCCGCGCCGTGCCAACGCCGTGATCACGCCGATGTTGCACATGTAGCCAGTTGCGAAGACGAGGCTACGGGGGCGGTTGGTAAAAGCGGCCAGCGCTTCCTCCAGTGCTTCGTGTGCGGCGCTGTGTCCGCAGACCAAGTGTGATGCGCCACTGCCGACACCGTGGCGCTGAGCCGCCGCCGTCAGTGATTTGACCAGTGCTGGCTGTGCCGCCAAGCCGAGGTAGTCGTTGCTACAGAAATTGAGGCAAAGGCATCCTTCCAGCGTTAGCTCGGCGCCCTGCGGGCTGTCGACTCGTCGTCGCCGTCGTGCTCCGCCGCTGGTGCTACGTTGGGCGAGCTCCGCTGCCAGAGCCTTGTGCATCAGTCAATCAGTTGCCTGGGTTGGGCGCACCGACACTGTGTGTCGCGCGGCCTCAGCCGCACCGGGCGCTGTGGCTTCCCGGGGACTGGGGTGGAGCGAAGCGCATGCCGAGCCGTACCAGCAGGGCATCGTCTGCTGTGGTATCAGGGTTGTCGGTGGTCAGCAGGCGCTCGCCGTAGAAAATGGAATTGGCTCCGGCCATAAACGCCAGTGCCTGAGTCTCGTCAGACATTGATTCGCGCCCTGCAGACAGGCGGACATAGGAGGCTGGCATCAAGATGCGCGCCGCCGCTACGCAGCGCAGGAAATCCAGTGGGTGGAGCTTGGTAGCATCTTCGAGCGGCGTACCTGGAACCCGTACCAAGAGGTTGATCGGCACACTCTGTGGGTGTTGGGGAAGATTGGCGAGCTGTAACAGCAGACCGATGCGGTCGCCTTCGGTCTCGCCCATCCCCAAAATGCCGCCGCAACAGACATTGATGCCAGATTCTCGCACATGTTGCAGAGTGTCCAAGCGATCTTGGTAACAACGCGTGGTGATAATCTTGTCGTAGAACTCTGGCGAGCTGTCAAGGTTGTGGTTGTAGTAGTCGAGACCGGCTGCCGCCAGCTGTTGTGCCTGCGCTGCGCTCAGCATGCCCAATGTCATGCAGCTCTCCATGCCGAGTTCCTTGACACCACGCACCATGCGCACCAAGGCACTCATGTGGCTAGATTTGGGCGAGCGCCATGCCGCCCCCATACAAAAGCGGCTGGCGCCGGCCTCTTTTGCTGCCTTGGCCTCCTCCAACACGCGCTTGGCATCCATTAGCGGCTCGACCCGCAACTCAGCATGGTGGTGGACACTCTGTGGGCAGTAGGCGCAATCCTCTGGACAGGCTCCCGTCTTGACTGACAGTAGAGTGCAGGCCTGTACCTCGCCAGGATCCCAATAATTGCGGTGAACCGTCTGTGCGCGATACAGCAGCTCGGGGAAGGGTAGAGCGATTAGCTGGCCAACTTCCTGAGCTGTCCAGTTGTGGCGAATTACGGGGGAGCTTTCCACGGCGGCGTGTCTTCTATTATTATGACTGACGATAGCGTCATGGTAGACGCTAAAATAACATTGTCAACTGGATCAAGGATGGACAGGGTTGACATCGGCGCATGGCGGAATTTTCTACACTGCGTGTTCCCGGGGCGCTGTGCGCTATGTGGGCGGGCGACGCAGCGGCTCATCGATCTCTGCGGTGGCTGTGAGATCAAGTTGCCGCGCCCGCTCTCTCCCTGCCAGCGTTGTGCCAGCCCCGAGGTGAGTGCACCCGCGCAGGATTGCGGTTTTTGCCTAGGTCGCGATTGGCCATTTGTGCGTTGCACCGCGCCCTTCATTTACCGCCCCCCGGTGGATCGCCTAGTGGCTGGCTTCAAATACCGCGCTGCATTGGCTGATGGGCGTAGCCTGTCGCTACTCTTGGCAGAGCGGTTGCGGCAGGACTATCGCAATGCGCCGTGGCCGGAGTTGTTGGTGCCAGTGCCGCTACACACGGGTCGGTTGCGCCAGCGCGGCTTCAATCAGGCTTTGGAGATCGCCCGTGTACTGTGTGCTGAGATCGGTGTGCCCGTAGATGTGCACAGTTGTCGGCGGCGGCGCGATACGGGACGGCAAGTGGGGCGCAGTGTGGCGCAGCGGCGGCATGCGTTGCGTGCGGCCTTCACCTTGCAGCTATCACCGCAGACGCGGGGCTGTCGTCGTGTGGCGCTGATTGACGATGTGCTGACCTCTGGTGCCACGGCGATGGAGTTGGGACGCGTATGGCGGCGTGCAGTGCCGGGGGTGGAGCTGCATTTGTGGTGTTTGGCTCGCGCCTGAGGCTGTTATCATGGCGGGACGATGGCATCCACGCCGCTTTTTTGCCCTAGGGGGGCGCTCTCTCCCCGCCGTCTTCGGTGTCGCCGCGGGTTGGGTGCTATGGCCATTCTGGTGGTAGTGTTGACTGTGCTCACGCCGACCGCGACCCGAGCCGAGTTAGTGCGGGTGGCTGTGGCCAGCAGTTTTCGCCCGACACTGGTAATGTTGGCTGAGGATTTTCGTGCGGAGACGGGTCATGACCTGCGGCTGAGCGCGGCTTCCTCAGGGGTGTTGGCGGCACAGATTTTGTCGGGGGCTCCCTTTGATGTGCTGTTGTCGGCGGATACGGCGCGCCCACTGTTGCTGGAGCGCGCCGAGCTGACCGTGCCTGACTCGCGCTTTAGCTATGCCCACGGGCGACTCGCATTGATCAGTGCCGCTGGCGAGCCACCGTGGCCAGTGGATGTGGCTTCGATCAGTGTACGTCTGGCGGCACTGCCTGTGCGCAGTGTTGCGCTACCTGACCCGGCCTTAGCACCGATCGGGGTGGCGGCACAGGAGATGTTACAGGCGCTGGGGTTGTGGCGGCCATTGGCGATGGGGCTGGTGCGTGGCTGGAGTGCGGCGCATGTGTTGCATTTAGTGCACAGTGGCGCTGTGCCAGTGGGTGTGGTGTCTTTGGCGCAGGCGCGCTTGCTACCGGCATTGGCACATTGGCCGGTACCCGCTGCGCTACACCAACCAGTTGAGCAACAGGCAGTATTGTTGCGCCCGGGCAATGCCGGTGCCGCTGAACTGTTGCATTTTCTGCGTCATGATGAGGTGCGGCAGTACCTGTTGCAGGCGGGTTATGCCCTACCGCCTGCCGCCGTCGAGTAGGCCGCTGGTCATGGATTGGATAGCGCTGTTGCTGACGCTGAAGTTGGCGGCGATCAGCACACTGATTTTGTTGTTGATTGGGTTGCCGCTAGCCGCTTGGTTGGCCGCTAGCCGCTGGCCGGGGCGCAGTGTCGTGGAGGCTCTGGTGGCGCTACCGCTAGTGTTGCCACCGACCGTGATCGGCTTTTATCTGCTACTGGCGCTGTCCCCTAATAGTTGGTTCGGCGGGTCGTGGGAGCAGCTGACTGGGCAACGCCTAGCTTTTAGTTTTACGGGTTTGGTCATCGGCTCGGTATTGTATTCTCTGCCCTTTGTCGTGCAGCCCTTGCAGCAGGGTTTCGAGCGCCTGCCACAGAGCCTGCTTGAGGCTGCTGCCGTGCTTGGAGCCACCCCTGTCGATCGCTTGTTTTCAGTCGTGTTGCCGTTGTTGGCTCCGTCATTGCTCATGGCCACAGTATTAGGATTTGCCCACACGGTGGGGGAGTTTGGTGTGGTGCTACTGGTCGGCGGCAATATCCCGGGTGAGACACGCGTGCTGTCGATCGCTTTATTCGACCACATCGAAACGCTGGACTATGCCGCCGCCCATCGCTTGGCGGGTAGCCTGTTGTTGTGTTCGCTGTTGCTGTTGACGCTTCTGTACTCACAGCGTCGCCGCCTGCGGCTGTGGTGATGTCAGGTCGTCGGGGAGCAGGGCTGAGCGTCAATTTGCGACAGTGCTTTGCCGATGGTAGTGGCTTTGAGTTACGGGCTGATTTTGAGTGCCCACCGACTGGTATCAGCGCCCTGTTTGGAGCCACCGGTTCCGGCAAAACTACGGCCTTGCACTGCATTGCGGGTCTGTGTGGGCGCAGTGGAGTCAGCCGGGTGCAGCTCGACAACGAGCTTTGGCAGGCGCCGGGGCATTGGCTACCACCACACCGCCGTCGCGTCGGTGTCGTCTTTCAGGGGTCGCGATTGTTTCCTTGGATCAGCGTCGAGGGTAATTTGCGCTTTGCGCTACGCCGTCGGCATCAAGCCGATGGGATTCCCAAGGCCGAACTCATCTCAGTCTTGGGGTTGGAGTCGCTATTACGCCGTCCGGTATGGCAGTTGTCCGGCGGTGAGCAGCGGCGGGTGGCTTTGGCTCGGGCGCTGTGTAGCAATCCGCAGCTGTTGTTGCTGGATGAGCCCCTGACGGGCTTGGATGCCACCTGGCGCCGCCGCGTCTCGGCCTATCTTTGTCATTGGCAACGCATCACTCAGGTACCGGTATTGTTGGTTAGCCATCAGTTCGAAGAGTTGCTACGCATGGTGGATTATGTGATTCCACTACATGCGGGCACAACATTGGCAGCGGGTGACCTCGCCGCGCAGAGTGTCCAGATCGACACTCCGCTGACTTCGGCGGAGAGTGCGGCGGCGGTGTTGGAGGGCAAGCTGTTGCGCCACGACAACCATTTTGCGCTGAGCGAGCTATGTGTGGAGGGGCATACGCTGTGGCTAGCTCGTCTGCCCGAGACTCCTGGGCAGACCTTGCGGCTACTCGTCCCGGCATGCGATGTGAGTGTGTGTTTGGAGGCACCGCGCAGCACCAGTGTACTCAATGTATTGCCAGCTACGGTGGTCGGACGGCGACCACTGGAGCGCGGCATGGTGCTGTTGCGCCTGCGTTTGGGGGAGCAGTACTTGCTCTCGCGGTTGAGCCGCAAGTCCGAAGAGTTGCTGGAACTACGGGTTGGTCGTGCCGTCTACGCCCAGATTAAGACCACGGCACTATACGGTTATGGTGACTTGCGGCAGGGCGGCCATATAGTGGGGGAAGGGGATCATTCCTAGGCTCAGGAAAGCCCAATTTATGGGCACTTGGAGCAGACAACAGATCAAGAGTGTATTAAAAAGCCGACTCTGACGGCTAGAGAGTTGGCAGAGCGTATTATTCAGACTTGCCCTAAGACAATTAGGGCTTGGCAAATCCATTGCCGCTCGGACATGGTATGTTCAGAGCGCGTCCAAGACAGCACGGGATCCCTGACGGCGTGTGGTTTGCTAGGTGTGCAAATTACAAGATGGCTCGCACTATACAGTATTTAGGACAGTATTTAGGTGCGCCGTTGCCACTCCCGGTCTAAGCCAGATGAGCCGTGCAACTGACCACTCAATGGGCCGTCATTACCCAGGTTGTCGAGCTTCATGCCACCTCCTGAGGTGCGCTTAACTGTGTTTTTTTTCAAGCGCCGCAAACAGATCAAGAACAGGAAGCTATTGAAGATGAGCAGACCAGAGACGGCATACTCTAAGATGGCTAAAAGATTGGCTCCCAAGTGCGGAATATAGATGTCAATGATATAGTCGCTACCCATACAGATTCCGATTATGCTTAGCAAATATCCTAAAAAACGCATCTTGGTTCGCCCTGTTTGCTATGTCTTAAATAGAGAGTTTGATTGATTCATAAGGACTTGGTGTGGATGAGAATCGCTGTCAGTTTGTTCAATATGTTGGCCGCCTCATAATCACAACAGTTGCGTCAATTACACAATCAAGCACATGTGGATAATGCCAATTCTTGTGGATTCAGTACTACTTCAACCCATTCCCAGTCCCATTAGGATTATAGCACACATAATTTGCTGGTCAGTGGGCTGATGGGCGTTGTGAGCGTTGTCTTACGGAATCCACTAGTACCTCAACGAGTGCGGGGTCAGTGGGTGGAGGCACTCCGTGCCCTAAGTTGAAAATATGTCCGGGGGCATTGGCAAAGCGCTTTAATACGGTGTCTACCGCTATGTCCAGCTGTTTGGGATCAGTAGACAGTAGAGCAGGATCCAAATTGCCCTGCACCACGATGTCGAGTTCTGGTGGCCAGTGGCTCAGCTGCTCATCGACTCCGACGGCAGCGCAACCACTAGCGGCAAGCTGTGTCAGCGAACGCCCGCCGTCGCGCACGAACACGATCAGCGGTGGCGGTTTGCCACCACAGGTTGTCGGCAGTGCGGCGATGGTGCGGTGCAGGTACTCCAGCGACCAGCGGCGGTATTCCTCATCGGACAATAGCCCCCCCCATGAATCGAAGATTTGTAGCACTTGGGCTCCAGCCTGAGCCTGAGCTCCGAGTAGCAGAGCGACGGCGGTGGCCAAGGTGTCGAGCAGTTGCTCGGCGGCTTGTGGCTGCTCGCGCAACAGGGCGCGTGCGTGTGGAAAGTTGTTGCCGCCGCGCCCCTCAACCATATAGGCGGCCAGCGTCCATGGGCTGCCAGTGAAGCCGATCAAGGGCACACGCTCAGCCAGTGCCTGACGCGTCATACGTACCGCTTCGAGAACATAGCCCAGTTCCTGCTCTGGATCCGGCGGAGCCAGTGCGCGAATTTGGCGTGCTGTGCGCAAGGGGTGTTCGAAGCGAGGTCCTTCACCACTCAGGAATTTCAAGCCCAAACCCATGGCATCGGGGATGGTGAGAATGTCAGAGAACACGATGGCGGCATCAAGCGGGTAGCGAGCCAATGGTTGCATGGCGGCCTCGCAAGCCGCCTGCGGGCTGCGGAAGAATTCCGTCAATTGACTGAAGCTCCCGCGCAACGCCCGGTATTCTGGCAGATAGCGTCCCGCTTGGCGCATCAGCCACAACGGGGTGCGCTCCACTGGTTGCCGCGCCAAGCTACGTAGCAGTAGATGTTCTGGGTGAGGCATGGCCGTGCCGATGTCGCTGTGATTTTGGTTCAATGCGCGATATCTAAGAGGTCTAGTATGCTCAGTGCCGCTTGGCGTCCCTCCCAGATAGCGGTGACGACCAAATCCGAGCCGCGCACCATATCACCGCCTGCGAACACCGTGGGGCAACTGGTTTGATAGGCATGACCTTGCCCGGCCTCTGCGATGACCCGACCACGTGAGTCCAGTGCCACGCCGAGCGGCTCAAGCCAGTCGGGCGGACTCGGGCGGAAGCCGAAGGCTACCAGCACGGTGTCGGCTTTGATTAACTCGGTGCTACCGGGCTCTGCCACTGGCAGTTGGCGCTCGCTTTCATCGGTTTCGTGCTGCATGTGGGTACGTACGACCCGCACTCCTTCAACGCGATCTTTGCCGATGATCTCTAGTGGTTGGCGGTTGAATCGAAAGACGACCCCTTCTTCGCGTGCATTCTCCACTTCGCGCCGCGAGCCCGGCAGATTGGCCTCATCGCGGCGATAGATGCAGTGAACACTGCTCGCCTGTTGGCGCAGCGCTGAGCGATTGCAGTCCATTGCGGTGTCTCCAGCGCCCAGCACGACAATGCGTTTCCCTGCTACGGGGATTTCTGGAAAGTCCGTACTCGGCACGCCAAATTCGCGGCGGTTGTTGCCGATGAGATAGGGTAGCGCGGCGTAGACACCGGGCAGATCCTCACCCTGAAAGCCTCCGCGCATCGCGGTATAGGTGCCCATGCCTAAGAAGAGAGCATCGTTGTCGGCGTGTAGCTCTGCAATGTCGACATTGACACCGACCTCGGTGTTGAGGCGGAATTGAGCCCCGAGATCCTCAAAGAATTGTCGTCGTCGCTCCACCACTGATTTTTCCAGTTTGAAGGAAGGGATGCCAAAGCTCAGCAGACCGCCGATTTCCGGCTGGCGATCGTAGATGATTGGTTTGACTCCATGTCGTAACAGCACATCGGCACAGGCTAATCCCGCTGGTCCTGCGCCGACGATGGCGACGCGTCGATCGCTTGGTACTACCTGAGACAAGTCGGGTCGCCAGCCTTTTGCCAGCGCCGTATCGGCGAGGAATTGCTCAGCGGAGCCGATGGTGACCGCTCCGAGGCCGTCGTTCAGCGTGCAAGCTCCTTCGCAGAGGCGGTCGTGTGGGCAGATACG
>JABABF010000288.1 GCA_014238345.1 Gammaproteobacteria bacterium | reverse complement strand
CAAATGGAGGTGGAGACCAATGGCACCATCGCGCCATAGTGATCAAGGGCTCGGCATAGCGACGTAATTCCCGCGCTTTGGGTAAGGTGGTGTGAATCAGTTCGTGGCGGAACAGTGAGGTCACCATATTGCGGAACATGGCGCGACGATGACTGCCCGTGCGATTGAATTTACGACCCCGATCGCGATGACGCATCAACCCTTCTCCCGCTCACTCAGTGCTGGGCAATGGGCGGCGGCCAATGTGGCAACGGCTGTTCGAGGGTATAGCCTTCGAGTGCCAGTGCCGCCTTGATTTCTTCTAGGGATTTTTTGCCGATATTCGGAGTCTTGAGCAACAAGCGCTCGCTACGACTCACCAAATCTCCAACCCGAACCACCCCGACTTCGCGCAAGAATTTGCAGGTGCGCTCCGACAGCTCCAACTCGGTCACCGGACGCAATAGATTGGGATCAATGTCGTCGAGCGCCCCCTCCTTGCGATAATCACTACCCAATAGCGGCTCCAACTGGTTGTATAGAATACGCGCTGCCTGACGCAAGGCCTCATCTGGCGCGATGGTGCCATTGGTCTCCACCTCCATTTGTAGCTTATCAAAATCAGTATGCTCCTCAACGCGTGCGCCCTGCACCGTATAGGCGACGCGGCGCACTGGACTGAACGATGCATCAATGGACAGGCGCCCGATGGGAGCCGCCTCGCGGCGCTCAATCAGTGCATCTTCATCAACACCTTCCACCGCTAGCCACGCCTGATCGCCGGGGACATAGCCGCGGCCACGCCGAGCCACCAATACCGCCTGCAACTCCACCGCCGCGTCCAGATGAGCGATGATATGATCGGGATTGACGATTTCCACATCGTGTGCCAGCTTGATATCGCTGGCGCGTACCTCGCATGGACCCTTGGCTTTGAGTTCCAACTCGACTTCGTTACGCCCGTGCATAGTCAGCGCAACTTGCTTGAAGTTCAGCAAAATATCAATTACATCTTCACGTATCCCGGTGAGGGTGCTGTACTCGTGTCGGGCACCTACGATGGTCGCTTCGACAATAGCCGCACCTTCAATAGAGGACAACAAAATACGCCGCAACGCATTGCCCAGCGTATGACCAAAACCCCGCTCAAGTGGCTCCAACGTAATTTTGGCGTGATGCGCCCCAATCCGCTCAATAATCGCCGCACCCATGCTCAGTGCGGTTAACTCCAATGGCGCGTCGCCAGAATCATCGCTGTACTCTGTGGACGCAACGTTTTGTGTGGGCATAGTGTTCTCTCTCAATCCTACGTGATGCAAGCAAATCCAATCACTTGGAATACAACTCGACAATTAAACTTTCGTTGATCCACCCCGGCATTTCGTCTCGCTCCGGATGGCGTTGGTATACCCCTAAACGGTGGGGTAAATCGACATCAACCCACGGCACAGACCCGCGCTGAGCGGCCAACATCAATGCCGTCTCTAAGCGCCCTTGATTGCGCGCACGCTCATGCACTGTCACCTTATCGCCAGGACTCAACTGATACGAAGCGATATTCACTGAGATACCATTGACTTCAATGGCGCGATGCGAGACCAGTTGACGGGCTTCTGCGCGCGTAGTTGCAAAGCCGAGGCGATAGACCACGTTATCCAGCCGTTGCTCCAGCATGCACAACAAGTTGGTCCCAGTGGCTCCACTGGCACGCGCCGCCTTGCGATAATAATTGCGGAACTGCCGCTCCAGCACACCATACATGCGGCGCACTTTCTGTTTTTCTCGCAACTGTATGCGGTAGTCGCTGGGTCGCTGACGACGGTCACCATGCATGCCCGGCGGGATATCGACCTTCTTCTCACCGCATTTGTCCTTGAGCGCACGCATGCCGCTCTTGAGTTGCAAATCCTGCCCCTCGCGACGCGACAGACGACAGGTGGGACCACGATATCTAGCCATGACAAAACGCTCTCTAGCCTAACTGTGCGCAGTGCCAGACTTCAGGGACGACGCCGCTTGCGAGGACGGCAACCGTTGTGCGGAAAAGTGGTGACATCGGCAATTCGTGCGATGTTAAAACCGGTATTGCTCAGCGATCGCACCGCTGATTCACGACCCGGTCCCGGGCCTCGAACGCGCACCTCCAAACCCTGTACACCCCATTCTTGTGCGGCGCGTCCAGCGCGCTCAGCCGCCACTTGAGCAGCGAACGGGGTGCTCTTGCGCGAACCGCGGAAACCCGCACCGCCAGCTGTCGCCCAAGACAGGGTATTGCCCTGCAGGTCGGTGATGGTCACCACCGTGTTGTTAAATGTGGCGTATATATGCGCGATGCCCTCAGACACCGAACCCCGCTTGCGTCCTTTTGACGAACCCCTACTCTTAGTTGGCATGAACTTTAGTCTTCCGAATCTTAAACTGGCTGGCAATTAGTGTGCTACTTGGTACTGCGGGCACGAATCGCACGCCGCGGCCCCTTGCGCGTGCGCGCATTGGTGCAGGTTCGCTGCCCGCGCACCGGCAAGCTGCGCCGATGGCGAATGCCGCGGTAGCAGCCCAAATCCATCAGACGCTTAATATTCAGCGTAGTCTCCCGGCGCAGATCGCCCTCGACCCGCATCTGACCAATCTCGCGCCGCAATGTATCTGCAACTCCCTCGCTAATATCTGCGACCCGCATAGAGCCCTCAATCTGTAACCGCTCGCATAAGCTGTGTGCACGACTGCGACCAATGCCATAAATCGCCGTCAGCGCAATTACCACATGCTTGTGGTCTGGAATGTTGACACCTACGATACGCATTCGCTACGCTTCCCTAAAATCACTTTTTTTCACTTTTCATGGCGGCTATGGACGCGCTACCCACCCACAACTGCAGCTTGAAGATTTTGCCATTTTTTGCGCATAAAAGCAAGCCGCCAAGGCTGCAAGGATCTATTACTCACGCCGAATTAGCCTTGCCGTTGCTTGTGACGCGGCTCTGTACAGATCACCCGCACCACCCGCCGACGGCGCACGACCTTGCAGTTACGACAAATTTTCTTCACGGATGCGCGGACTTTCATTGATAACGACCTCTCAGCGCCCTCTTGTAGTGCCATAGCCCGAGGACACCAAATTTGACTTTTTCATCAGCGATTGGTATTGGTGACTCATCAGGTGTGACTGCACTTGCGACAAAAAATCCATCGTCACTACGACGACTATCAGCAATGAAGTGCCGCCCAGATAAAATGGCACATTCCATAACACAATCAAAAACTGTGGCATCAGACACACTAGCGTAATGTAAATCGCCCCAAACAGGGTCAGTCGCGTCAGCACACCGTCAATATAATTTGCCGTATGATCACCAGGGCGAATACCCGGCACAAAGGCACCGCTACGCTTGAGATTTTCCGCCACCTCACGCGGGTTGAACACCAACGAGGTGTAGAAAAAGCAAAAGAAGATGATCATCGCCGCGAAAAGTAGGACATGCAGAGGCTGGCCTGGAGAAATCGCGAAAGCCAAGTCCTGTAGCAACTCAGTGCGCCCCTGCCCTTGGCCAAACCACTGCGCCAATGAACTCGGAAACAGCAGGATACTGCTCGCGAAGATCGCTGGGATGACCCCCGCCATGTTAAGTTTCAGCGGCAAATGCCCCGGCGGTTGCATCGCCATGCCTTGCGGGCGGCGAGCATAGTTCAACGTCACCCGCCTCTGGCCGCGCTCAATGTGAATGATGATGTAAATGACGGCCAATGACAGTGCCAGCAACAGCAACAACAGCAACACATTGATCTGCCCTTGGCGTGCCTGCTCCAGCGACTGGCCGACGGCGCTCGGCAAGCCAGCAACGATACCAGCGAATATCAACATCGATATGCCGTTGCCGATACCGCGCTCGGTCACTTGTTCACCGAGCCACATCATAAACACCGAACCCGTTACCAGAGAAATGACTGAGGCGAAGTAGAAAGCAAGTCCGGTATCGTAAACCAAGCCCTCGCCAACGATTGCTCCTGCCATCCCCAAGGCCTGCAAAGCTGCCAGTGCCACCGTCAGATAGCGGGTGTACTGAGATATCTTGCGCCGCCCCATTTCGCCTTCCTTGCGCAGCT
>JABABF010000287.1 GCA_014238345.1 Gammaproteobacteria bacterium | reverse complement strand
TTGAGCGCTCTATTGTTGCCGGAGCCAGTGCCGCTGGCTTCGTGCTACTGCGTTTGCCGCATGAACTGCGCGAGCTGTTCCCAGCCTGACTACACACACTACCCAGATCGCGCCGAGCGCGTGTTGTCGCTCTTGCGTCAGCTGCATGGCGGGCAACTGTAACTCCGAGCACGGTCAGCGCATGCGTGGCTCTGGCTCGTGCTGGCTGCCAGCGCTTGGGGTTGGATCATCTGCACCGACCCGACGCTGTGAACTGTATTCGCCTGCTGTCGTGCGGCGGGCAGTTGTCATTTCTCTCAACAAGTAGCACGGTGTCGCCAGTCACTGCGTTAAACTGGCAGCATCACTGTGCAGGGGTAGGTAGGAATTGTGGCGCAACGCACCATTGCCGTGCTCGGCGGCACCGGAGACTTAGGGCCTGGTTTCGCCGGGCGTTGGGCGCTGGCTGGCCACCGGGTGCTAGTGGGTTCCCGCCGCGCCGAGCGCGCCGAGCAGGTGGCCACGCAATTGCATACGATGCTGGCCAAACGCAGTAGTGTGTTGCTGAAGCTGGAGGGGATGACTAACGAAGCGGCGGCCAGCGCCGCTGATATCGCACTATTGACCGTGCCATTCGTGCACCAATCAGGGGTGTTGGCTTCGCTGAGTGTCGCTTTGCAGGGCAAGATTTTGATTGATGCCACGGTGCCGCTCAGGCCGCCAAAAGTCGGGCGAGTGCAGCTGCCAGAAATCGGCTCGGCGGCACTGCTCGCAACCGAGCTCCTTGGTGCAGGCGTGCGGGTGGTGTCTGCTTTCCAGAATGTAGCCGCTCAGCACTTGCAGAGTGCTGTGGTGGAGCTGGACTGTGATGTCTTGGTCAGTGGCGATGATCCGGCCGCTCGCGAAGAGGTGATCGCATTGGCACACGATGCTGGCCTGCGCGGTCTGCACGCCGGGCCGCTAGCCAATGCGGTGGCTGCCGAGGCATTGACTTCGGTATTGATTCAGCTCAACCGCCGTTACCGCTGTCACGCTGGGCTACGCATCACGGGTTTGCCGTCGTCTCTCTGAGCGTTGTGGCACGGTAGTATGTCGGCTGCCATCCGCCCTCCGGCAGCGGCTCACGGCGTTGATTCGTTGCGTCTGCAAGCCCTTCCCGCCCTGCCGTGGGTGCGCTCTGGCGATGACTTGGCCGCCCTGCTGATCGATGCCTTGGCAACTGTGCAGTTGGTGCCGAGCGCCGGTGATGTGT
>JABABF010000286.1 GCA_014238345.1 Gammaproteobacteria bacterium | reverse complement strand
CGTCCGCCCTTTGCCGCCGAGATTGACGCTGCGGGCTATTTGTACGGGCGCGGTGCAGCCGATATGAAGGGTTCGCTGGCGGCGCTGGTGTTGGCGGCTGAGGGCTTTGTCGCCGCACATCCCCGGCACAAGGGGCGGCTCGCATTCTTGATCACCAGTGACGAGGAGGCGGTGGCAGTAGATGGCACAGCGCGCGTCATTGAGGAGCTCAGTCGGCGTGGCGAGCGCATTCACTGGAGCCTGATCGGCGAGCCCAGCTGTACAGAGCGCCTTGGCGACACGCTAAAGAATGGCCGCCGCGGCTCGCTGAACGCCCACCTCACTCTGCGCGGTGTACAGGGTCACATTGCCTACCACGAGCTGGCCGACAACCCGATCCACCGCGCTTTGGCACCGTTATCTGAGCTGGTGGCGCGGCGCTGGGATGAAGGCGGTAGTGGTTTTCCTCCCACCAGCTTTCAGCTCTCAAATGTACAGGCGGGCACTGGTGCCGACAATGTGATTCCCGGCGAGTTATCGTTGCGTTTTAATTTCCGTTACAACCCGCAGAGTGAGGCGGACTGGTTGCGTGCTGAGGTGGCAGCGGTGCTCGAGCGCCACGGTTGTGATTACACGCTGGACTGGCGCCAAAGTGGAGTTCCTTTCTTCTGCCCGCCGGGTGCATTGCAGGCGGCGGTGCGCGAATCGGTGCGCGAGCAGTTAGGCATCGAACCCGAGGCGGCGACCAGTGGCGGCACTTCAGACGGACGTTTCTTCGCACCGACGGGTGCCGAGGTGGTGGAGTTCGGGCCGGTCAACGCCACTATCCACCAGGTAGACGAATGCGTGGCCGTGGAGGATTTAGAAGCCTTGGTAGAGATCTATCAAGGGACGATAGCGCGGGTGCTGGGGGAGGGAGCCTCAAGACTCCATTCCGATCATGATCAAGTGCACAGCGGGAATGCCTCTTTCTTTGGCGGATAAAACCCCCAAGGGTTTGGGTCTGTATTACCTTGTGAGCAGTATTTATACGAATGGAATGTTTGACAGTGACTAACTAAGTGATGGATGGTTGGTGTTGTATGATGATTGGGTGGTACAGTGATTTGATCTAAAGATATGAACTCACGAATTTGGTGGGCATATCAGCACAGAGAAGATCCACCTAAATAATGTTTTTGATGGAGTATTTCCGTCATGAGAAAGAAGTTTCAAGAGATCTCAAAATTCATCCTAAAAAATATGAGAATGTCTCATATTTATCAACCTGTAATACCAAGGCGAGCAGGAGATATAGAAGACCCAAGAGGCGGTGTCAGGGGTGTAATTCCGGACAATAAAAATCCTTGGTCGGTGTCCAGAATATTAAAAAACCAACGAATTATGAACACCTGATTTCACGATTCTTGGTACAATATTCATGCTGTTTATTAAGTCCAGTTCACCTATTCCTGTTCTTCAGGGCGGTAGCACTTCATTTCGTCATCAGGGTGAGCGTAATGAGATTCAATGTAACTAACACTTGTTCCCGACATCGTGGCAACATCGAATATTGAAACTTCTGACTTAAATCTCATCGTTATCTAGAAGTGACGAATACGGTAAGCGATGGGGCTTGGTAAAGTAAGAATTCTTCGTTTTAGGCTATTTATCTTATTTCCCGCGCAATCGTTACTTCGCGAGTCTATCAGCCGTGTCGGAAGTGCATGACATCGCCATCGCAGACGATATAGTCGCGCCCTTCTAGACGCCATTTTCCGGCTTCTCGCGCCCCCTGCTCGCCACCGTTGGCGACGAAATCTTCATAGGCAATCACCTCGGCGCGGATAAAACGTGCTTCGAAGTCGCTGTGGATGCACCCTGCTGCTTTTTCTGCCGTCGTCCCTTGGGGCAGGGTCCATGCCCGTACCTCCTGTGGCCCGGCGGTGAAGAAGCTGTGCAATTTGAGGAGCTGGTAACCAGTGTGCACTAAGCGGTTCAGCCCGGGCTCGCTCAGCCCGAGGTCGGTGAGTAGCTCGGCGGCTTCATCTGGCACCAATTCGCTGAGCTCGGCCTCCAGCTGGGCGCACAAGGGCAATATTTTTGCTCCTTCTTCTCGTGCCAATGTACTCAGTGCTGTGATGGCATGATCTTGGGCTTGCGGGTTCGCATCGTCACCCAAGTAGTCTTCGCCCACATTGGCAACATAGAGCATTGGTTTGTTGCTCAGCAGGTGAAAACTTTTGACTAGTGAGCGCTGTGTGGGCTCTAGTTCCAATGAGCGTACTGGCTTGCCCGCACCGAGCCAATCACTGCAACGCTCAAGCAATAGGGCGGCGGCTGCTGCCTCGGGGTCGCCACCCTTGGCACCGCGTTGTGCCCGCTCCAGCTGGCGCTCGACGCTGTCGAGGTCAGCCAGCATTAGCTCAGTGTTGATAGTGGCAGTATCGGCCAGCGGCTCGGCACCCTTTGCCACATGGGCGATGTTCTCGTCGTGGAAGCAGCGCACCACGTGTACCAGCGCATCGGTCTCGCGCAGCTGTCCGAGGAATTGATTGCCGAGTCCTTCGCCCTGACTGGCGCCGGCTACCAGTCCGGCTACATCGACGAACTCAACATGAGTTGGCAACACTTTTTTGGGCTCGACGATAGCCGCCAGTCTGGTCAGGCGTGGGTCGGGCACAGGAGCTACGCCGATATTGGGATTAATCGTGCAGAAGGGGAAGTTCTCCGCTGCTACGCCGAGGCGCGTCAGGGCGTTGAAGAGTGTCGATTTGCCGACATTGGGTAGACCGACGATGCCACAGCGAAAGCTCATCGGTACTTAGCTGTTGGCATCACTGCGTGGATTTTCGTCAGCGTCCTCAGCGTGGCCACTGTCGGCTGCTGTGCGAGTGGCCGTGTGTAGTTGGGTGGTGGCGCGCCCCCAATCGTCGTGCAATAGCACGGGCAGTACGGCGGTGGCAGCGACCAGTGCCACCGCGCAAAGTTCTCGCTCTGCGCTCGGTGCCCGTCCCAGAACATAGCGTGTGACTGCTGAACGGTGTCCGGGATGGCCGATCCCCAGACGTAGCCGAGCGAAGTCAGCACATCCGCCGAGTGCCCTGATCAAATCGCGCAGGCCGTTGTGACCAGCCGCTCCGCCGCCACGCTTGAGTCGCGCCGCGCCTGGCGGCAAATCCAGTTCATCGTGTGCCACCAACATATCCGCTATTGGCAGGCGGTGGTAGCGCAATAGTGGAGCCACGGCCTGACCACTCTCATTCATGAATGTTGTCGGGATAAACAGTAGCAATTCGTGTTTGTCGACCCGTAGCTGCCCCAGCTGACCCTTGAAGCGCGGCTGAGAACGCAGTGTGACCCGGTGTTGAGTGGCCAGTGCAGTGACGAATGCTGCACCGAGGTTGTGACGGGTGCCATCGTAAGTTGCCCCGGGGTTGCCGAGTCCGACGAGCAGTCGCAGGGGCATTGTGTGCGCGGGGTCTTGGCAAGAGCCTCAGCTGTCCCCGCCGCTCTCCTCGGTGCTGATGGCATCGGTTGAGTCGGCATCTCCACTGGTCGTGTCCGCCGTTTCTGCTTCGGCCGCTGCTTCTGCTTCGGCTGCCTCTTCTTCCTCTTCGGAGATACCGCCGCGTGGTGAAATGACATTGACTACGGCCGAATCATGCTCTTCTCCCTGTCCTAGGGCGACGCTCTCAACGCCGTCCGGCAACACCAAATCCGAGATATGAATGGTGTCGCCGATGCTGAGCTGCGCCACATCCACTTCGAGATATTCTGGCAATGCCTCAGGTAGGCCGCGCAGTTCGACATTAGTTAAAGTGTGCGTCAGCAGGCCGCCCTGCTCCTTGACACCAATACAGCTGTTTTCGTTGAGGCAGTGGATGGGCACATGTAGCACGATGCGTTGCCCGGCGCTGATGCGTTGAAAGTCCACATGCAGAATATGGGGCTTGGCCGGATGGCGTTGCACCTGTTTGAGTACCACTTGTTCGGATGTGCCGTCGGTACGTAGTGTCAGCACTTGAGAATAGACGCTCTCCTGTTGTAGGGCACGGCTCAAATCTTTGTGCGATAGCTGGATGGCCACTGGTTCCCCTTTGCCACTGTAGACGATGGCGGGCACCATATCGTGTTCTCTGCGTAACAGACGGGAGGCACTCTTGCCTCGGCCAGTGCGCGGTTGGGCATCTAAGGCGATACTTTGGGACATGATTTATTCTCTGTGTTGTGTAGCTATTTTAGTGTGGGTAGGAGCTGTATCGCCTCAGCGAAATAGGATACTGAGCGATTCCTCGTTGCTGATGCGGCGGATTGACTCGGCCAGCAGGCTTGCGATATCCAATAGGTGGATGCGTTTGCAACGCTGAGCCTCCTCCTGTAGCGGAATAGTATCGGTGACCACGAGTTCATCGAGTTCAGAGGCCTCAATACGCGCTACGGCATCACCCGACAGCACGGGATGCGTGCAACAGGCGATGACCCGTTGAGCGCCACTGCGTTTGAGTGCTATCGCCGCTTGGCAGAGCGTGCCACCCGTGTCGACGATGTCGTCAGCTATGATACATACACGGTCACCGACCTCACCAATGACGTGCATGGCCTCGATTTCATTGGCGCGTGGCCGACGTTTGTCAATAATAGCGAGGTCGGCATTGAGCATCTTGGCAAAAGCGCGGGCGCGCACCACGCCGCCGATATCGGGTGAGACCAACACGGGTTGTTCTCCCAGATCAAGTGAGCGCAGATAGTCGATCAGCACTGGGGAGCCAAAAATATTATCCACTGGGATACGGAAGAAGCCTTGGATGGGCTCTGCGTGTAGATCTACGGTTAGCACACGGTTAATGTGTACCCCCTCAATCATGTCGGTCACCACCTTGGCGCTGATCGGTACCCGAGCTGAATACACCCGCCGATCTTGGCGAGCGTAGCCGAAATAAGGGATCACAGCGGTGACGCGGCCAGCTGAGGCGCGGTGCAATGCATCGGCCATCAGCAGCAATTCCATCAGATTGCGGTTGGGTGGTGCACAGGTGGGCTGGATGAGGAAGACATCCTTGCCGCGCACATTCTCCCCCAGCTCGACGGAGGTCTCTCCGTCCCTAAAAGTCGACACCGAGGCCTGGCCAAGTGGCACACCGAGAATCTTGGCAACTTTCTGCCCCAATTCTAGATGTGCATTGCCAGTAAATAACTGGAGACTGCCGTTCATAGCGAGTTGGGGGGCGGATGAGGCACTGCATTGGTGGTGCCGGGCGATTATTGTAGTCGGTTTTGGGCGGTGGGCAATGTGTAGGATGAGGATGTGCCATCGGGGGAGTGGCTTTAGGAGCTGGGGCGGTAGGATTCGAACCTACGATCCCCGGGATCAAAACCCGGTGCCTTACCACTTGGCCACACCCCATTATTTAAATCGCCGCTTTAATTCAAGTAGACATTTTCCCCTGTGGATGTGCCATGCTGATCCATCGTTATTTGTTGTTATAGCGCTGTACGGGTTGATGCGCTATGCGGCTTTGTGACAGATTTTGATTGTAGCAAATTCTCGCTGGACAGACTATTTGTTGGAGGAATTGTTTTGCCACGCTATGTGGTTGCCTGAGCGCGCACTGAACCAACGCCAGCCTTGGGGCAGCTCCTCAGCGAGGCGCTGTGCAGTGGTTATATTGGCTGGTGCGATAAGACAGCCACCACTGCCACTCAGCCGCGCCGACGGTACACTACAACGCAGCCG
>JABABF010000285.1 GCA_014238345.1 Gammaproteobacteria bacterium | reverse complement strand
GCACCCTGCTCATGACGGGTCAATATGAGGCGAATTTTTGATTGACGCAAGGATTCCAGCAGGTCAAGGTTCTCCTCCCCCGGCACCGCGAACACATGCTCCACCCCCTCGCGCTCTAAACATGCAATGAATATATCTGATGCCTTGGACATCGTAGTATTGCAGCTCCTAATATTCGCTATATAGTGGCACAAGCATATATGGAGCTGATGAATGGCTCTCCGGTTGACCGAGCCTCACTGTGCACAATCGACGCTCACTCAACCACCGTTGCAATCAAGGTTTCTATCTTGTCGATCACCGCATCCGCCATAGCACTATCTATTCCATAGGTGTTTCTCAGGGTGAAATTAGCATATTGTGCGCGATACTCTTCTGGAATCCCGAGGTAGGTGGTCAAATATGCACCATCAATTTCATCCACCACGCCATCGCTATTGATATCAAGCAAGTCGGGATTGGTCTCAACCTCATTGCGCACATCGGCGATGATCTGCACGGCATCTGCAACAGTCAAATCGTTGTAGCCATCAATCACTTTGCCAGGATCGCTGTCCAAGGTTTCGCTGTCCAGAGTGAGTACCCGTGCGATCAATAGCGCATCGCTGACGCTGAGCCCCTGCCCTGCTCCATCCAAGTTGAGGAGAACGGCTGGCTGAGCCTGTGGTGTCAACACCACGCCAAATCCTGCGTAGTCAATCGCGAGAGTGCTAGTGCTGTTTATTGCGGCGACGATGTCCACATCCCCAGGCAGCTGTAGTGTGAATCTCACAACATCTGTCCCGGTGGATGACGGTGTCACTAGCAAATCGAACACTGCTGTCGCCGAACTCTGCACACTCAGCACGCTACTTGAGAGAGCGAGTATCGCGGATGGCGCAACAATATCAGGGCGCAACACCAGTACCCCGCTACTGTTGGTCACCACTGGTAGCAAATCGATATCCACATCACCATAGGTGCTCACTGGCAAGAAAACCACATCATAAGCCACCCCTTCACGGATGTCGGCTGGCCCGCTAAGGTACAGGTGATCAGCCACCACATCGAAGACAAAGGTAGTGCTACCGCTCAGCGGGTAGGCTCCATCAGCCAGCGACTCAATCTGTAACACTTGACGATCATTCCCGGCATAGATCAAGAGCTCAAAAGCACCGCTGGCATCTACCACAGGGTCGATAAAGCCACCCGCTGCCTCACTGATGCTGGCATGGGGAGTCGATAGACCCGCCAATACCACAGGTCGACCGCTCACATCAATAGCGGGGTCGGTATCAACATTGCCCAAGCGATCAACCGCTTGCAGTCGACCGCTAACCCGTTGTCCAGCCACAACCACCGCTGGCATCTGCACAGCGAGCTGGTCAGCGACAACATCGGCAAGCAGATCGAGTTGCGCTGTTAGGATGCCATCCGTCAACGACAGGTTAATCGTGGCCTGATCAGTTGCTTGTAATAGCGTGATGAGCAAGCCACCGTTACTATAAGCAGTATTGGCGACCACGCTAGCAGGCTGCACCGACAGGGACTGTGCAGCCACTGGAGAGAGCGTGTAAGCAGTGTCAAGATCAATATTGCCATAGCTGTCCTGCAGCCCGCCGACCACTCGGAATGTATCGCCAACCACCACCTCGGTACCCCCATCACCATCCAGCACTAGCGCCAGATCAACCGGCTGCACATCCACTGTCACAAACAATGCCAAACTGATGATCTCGGCAGCGGGATTCGAAGTGTCTATATAGCGGAACTCTACAGTGGCTCCATCGTCCACTTGATTGCTCGACAATGCCAAGGATAAGGTGTCCACCAATTCAATAGCCAGCTCGCCGCCAGTGCGCGCCACCTCTTCAATACGTCCAGATACCGGCGCACTATAGTCCGCATCTATATTGCCACGGCTATCAACCCCTGACAGAGCAGACAACGATACCGGACCGTCCCCTGGCACCAGCACATAGTTAGTGCTATCAAAAGACAGGTACTCGCTGCGCACATCGGCACTCACCGTCAAAATACCCGTGCTGATCTCTGGATAAGTGGCCACCAAGGTCAGGCGGCTATTATCAATGGCTTGCAACAGCTGGATTTGCACCTCACCATTGAGCAATATCCGACTACGAAGAGCATCGGGGTCGCCCGCAATACTAATAGTCAAGCTACTACCCGGTCGCCAGGCGGGGTCCACCAAGCCACCCTCATCAATGCCGTTGACCAGTAGCGTCACCGTGCTAGCCGTGCGCAATGCACCCGAAGGGCTATCCGGCAATGATAATTTCAGCCCCACCACATCACGGAAATCTCCAGATTCGCGCATGGAAATAACATCAGAACCCGTCAATGAGCCGTCGGTGGCCACCACCACCACACTAGTCGAGTACGATAGATCACTGATGATGGCTGCCATTGCACCGTCCGACCGCCTAGGCCCAAAGTAGAACAGTGAACCCGTAGAATTATCCAGTACCACACTAGAGGAAATGCGCCATGACGAGTCGATATTGCCATAGCCATCCACAGCATCCAAACTGAATACAAATGGGTCGGAGATATAGGCCGCCGCTGGCAACTGCAAGCGCAGCTGATCTGCCTGTACGTCCACCAAAATCTCTGCTATTGCACTGATACCGCCACTGCTGGCGACAAGGCGCAAGGTCTCACCATCCGTCGCTTGCGTCACCACTAGGTTACTACTCGTATTATCGCTAATGAAGGTATAGCTACCGTTGAAGTTTTCCAAAGTCAGTGAGACCTGACCACCATCAGTATCCACATTGCCAATATGATCGTACAGCAGATAATTGATCTGGGCGACATCCCCAGGCGAAATAACCAGCGGTGCGTTGATATCAATGCGGGTCGCCACCACATCGACCGTGAAGTGCAGCACATTACCCGGCTCTAATTCACCACTCACCTCGCCTAGGAGATCGTCTATATTCAGGCGTACCGACACTTCGGCACCATCCGTGGCATCAGTTGCATAGAGCAACACAAAGGAGTCAAACACCGCATAACCGATGCTGGCGGCACCCGTACTATCCACCACCTCTAACAGAACCTGTTCAGAATCCGAATCCAGATCTACATTGTCATAAGTATCCAAGCCCACATAGCTGATCCCAACGCCGAGACCGGGGATCAATATATTGCTCAACGCTGTAGCGTATAGCTTGGAGGAAGTCACATAAATCTCCGCATGGTGGGAGCCAACTAGCTGACCCGCACCAGCAGTAAACGTCACCGCAGCACCGTCAATAGCTCGTATCACCTCAAAGCTGCCGTTAGCAGTAGAGATGCTGATCTCAGCATTGCGCGAAATACTCAGCGCCACCTCTGTAGCTGCAACATTGTAATCCGTGTCACGGTTGCCATTGGCGTCGGTCGCCGTATATTGAAATTTATAAGGTCGCCCCGTTATCAGGGCATTAGAGCCACTAATCGCCAGGCGATCTGCGAGTACATCCATCAGTACGTCGACCGTCGACAAGCCTAGAAGCGCACCGTCGTCAAGGCTCAGCACCGCCGTTGTGGTATCGTCAAATACATGGATATTGACCCACAGAGAACGATCGGTCGCCCGAGCAAAACTATACTCTGATGTGGAAATCGCCACGCCTTGCCCGTCGAATGCATTAAAGGACAAATTGCGGCTCAGCGGCGACAACGCGAAGTCTTCATCAATGTTGCCATAGGCATCCACACCCTGCACATCCACCGTGAAAGCAGTGCCGACGGTTCCAGTAGACGGAGCACTGATCGACAGAGCAAGAGCCTGTACATCCATGGTCACACTCAGGGTATCTGACAGGAAGCCTGAACGCTCCACTAATATATCAATCAATTGACCGTCCAACACCGCATCCTGCACGGTCACCATCGGCCCAGCTTGATTAGGGGAGGTATCTAAGAGCGTGGCCAAAACGGTAACTGTCAGCGTGGTGTCGACCGCCTCTGCAAGATAGTACAGATCCTCATCAATATTGCCGTTGGCATCAACAAAGCCCACCTCGACTAGAAAGGGAGTGTCAGGTGTCACTAGCGATGGTGCCGATGCCAACAGCGCCGTGCCCACCACCCGAACTGCCACCGTAGCGTCCACCAACTCCAAATAGTGCGCCCCCACATCAAAAGTCACAGTCGTGTTATCAATGCCACGCAACAAAGTCACTGATAGCGTCGTGGTACTAATCGAGTTCACCACGATATCAGCACTGCTAATGCTACTTTCTCTCACTTGAACAGTCGTCGTGCTGAACAACTTGGCATCAACATCAATATTGCCTGCTGCATCCTCAAAAACCACCGAGACATCAAAGGGCTCCAATACTGTGACTGGCGATGGCGCACTCACTTCGAAACCGCTGAAGTGCACCCGCACCAACACCTCTGTCTCACCACGCAATTCTCCCAACAGCCCTACATCGCTGACGCTGATGGTGGCGGTGCTGTTATCCACAGCCTCTGACAGGCGCACCGTCAATACATTGGTGCTGACATAAAGAAGGGAGATACTAACGCCCGGACTAAGTGAAACCACCTGAGCTGCTGCACTCAGCTGATGGCCAGTAGCTGCATTGCCCACAGCATCAAAGAAACTGGCTGTAATATCAAAGCGCCGCGTGGCCACCACCTCAGCTGGCGCACTAAGACGCATCAGCTCAGCGATTAGACCAATCTCTATTTGCACACGACCCTCCAAGTCGCCCTGGCTGAATTGCAATGTGAACAGCTCACCATCATCACCCGTCAGTAGTGTGGCAAGAGCACCGTTGTTAACAGCTGGATCATTGGCTACCTGAATGGTGATGTCTCCACTTGTCAAGCTGATCTGCCCTAAGTGGCCTGAGGGTTGCGCTAAGGGCGTGTGCGGGTTTGCAACACTCAACGTCGTGGTGGAAGAAATGGCAAAGGCCGCAATATCTGCATCCACATTGTTATAAATATCTGTTGGCTCAATCACCAAGGAAAAGCCTACTCCAGCATGCACAACTGCCGGCGGGTCGACCACTGAAAGCCGCGTAGCAACGATGTTGATACGCGAGTTCACCTGACCAGAAACCGTGTGTGACAGGACGGAAACTAAGGGCGTGGACACCTCAAAATGACGGAAGTTGTAGTACAGCGTATCACTCACCGTCAGCGTCAGGGTGCTGTTATCCACCACATTCAGAGACTGACCTAAACGCAACCGCACCGAATCTGTAGCAGTCGAAGTCCCGACCACCACTACAGGTAGCGGCACTGTGCCGCCATCGCTCTGCTGCATCACTGTCACACTCAACGATGACTGACTCGGGCGGTAATCCTCATCCACATTACCAGCACTATCGACAGCAACTGGCAACACACTGAACACCTCGCCCGGGCGTAGCCCCGATGGCGATGGAGCACTGAGCTCCAGTCGCTCACCGACAACCGCCACATGATCATAGTAAAGACTCGTCTGAAAACCAAACCCAGCATCCCTTATGGTCACGGTTTGAGTGCTATTGTCGATGCCAGCTGGCAGTAGTGTC
>JABABF010000284.1 GCA_014238345.1 Gammaproteobacteria bacterium | reverse complement strand
CACCGGGGTAGCGGGCGAAATAGCGTTCCATGTAGCGGCGCGCCTCGCTTTGGGGCACATCTAACTGGCGGGCGAGGCCGTAGGCCGACATGCCGTAGATCAGCCCAAAGTTAATCGCTTTGGCATCACGGCGCAGCTGGCTGTCCACGGCCTCCTCGTGGCCGTCGGCGAATAGCTCGGCAGCGGTGGCACGGTGGATGTCGCGCCCTTCGGCGAAGGCCTGTGAGAGACCCTGATCGCCCGAGCAGTGCGCCATGATGCGCAACTCGATCTGCGAGTAGTCACAGCACAGCAGGCGATAGCCCGCGGCCGGGATGAAGGCCTGGCGGATGCGCCGCCCTTCGGCGGTACGGATCGGGATGTTCTGTAAGTTCGGCTCGGCCGAGGACAGGCGGCCAGTGGTCGTCACCGCCTGATGGAAAGAAGTATGGATGCGCTTGCTACGAGCGTTGACGCAAGCCGGCAGGCGGTCGGCATAAGTGGACTTGAGCTTGACCAGACTGCGGTAGTTGAGAATCGATGCGACGATCGGGTGCTCGCGAGCCAGCTCTTGCAATACTGGCTCAGCGGTGGATGGCTGACCGCCTGGGGTCTTGCGTCCGGCGGGCAAGCCCAAGCGCTCGTAGAGTACCGCTTGCAACTGCTTGGGTGAGTTCAGGTTGAAGCGCGCACCCGCCAGCTCGTGCACCTTCGCCTCAAGTGCTGCCGCCCGCTGACCGAGTTCGCGCCCCAAGGCTTGGAGATGGGCGCTATCAACACGCGCACCGCAACGCTCCATACGCGCCAACACCGCCGACAAGGGCATTTCTAAGTCGCGGTAGAGTGCGGCGAGGCGCGGAGTGCGCTCCAGATCTGGCCACAGCACAGTGTGCAACTCCAAGGCTGCCACGGCATCTTCAACGGCGTAGGCAGCAGCGGTTTCCAGTGCCACTTGGCTAAAATTGAGCTGTGCGGTGCCGCGACCGACCACCTCCTTATAAGTGGTCATGCGGCGCTGCAAGTGGTGGGCGGCCAAGCTGTCTAAATCGTGGCGACCACCGGGTCGCAACAGATAGGATTGCAACATGGTGTCGTGGCGCACACCGCGTAGCTCGATGCCGCAGTTCATCAGCACGGCGCGGTCGTACTTCAAGTTTTGCCCCACTTTGGGTAGCTCTGCATCCTCTAGTAGCGGGGCGAGTGCTGCCCACACCGTCGCTGCGTTCAGCTGTTGCGGGTCTAATGTTCCCGCCACCTCGGCGGTGCCTGGATCCTCCAGCAGACTTTTGGCTGGCAGACGGTGGCCGATTGGGATGTAGGCTCCGGCACCGGGGCGCACCGCCAATGCGATGCCGACCACTTCGGCCTCCATGTAATGCAAGCTCGTGGTCTCTAAGTCTATTGAGAGTAGCTCGGCACCGCGCGCCGCCACCTGCCAGCGCTCCAGTGCACTCTCGTTGAGCACCAGCTCCCAGTCGGGGGGCGGTATCACTGCCAAAGCGCCAGTTTCCTTGTCGGTCGCGTTATCTAGCTCCGCCAACCAACTGCGAAACTCCAGCTTGTGGTAGAGGGCGTGCAGACGTTTGGTATCTGGCGGTGTCGGGTGCAAGGCATTGATGTCCTTCTCCAGTACCACATCGCTTTTTAGCGTCGCCAGCTGACGGGCGAGTAGCACGGTGTCGCGATCCTCAAGCAACCCTTTTGCCAGCGCGGCGGCGCGTCTCATACCGCTGGCGGCGATCTCGTCCAAGTGAGTGTAGATGGCGTCAATATCACCCCATGTGTTGATCAATGCACTGGCGGTTTTGGTGCCGATGCCACGTGCACCAGCGTAGTTGTCGCTACTGTCGCCGACCAGCGCCAGATAGTCGATGATATGCTCTGGCGACACGCCAAACTTGGCTCGTACGCCGTCTGCATCAAGGCGTTGCGGCCGAGCGTCACCGCGTCGCAACCGGTCTTCAAGTAGTACACCCTCACCGACAAGTTGCGCCAAATCTTTGTCGCTGGAGGCGATGATCACCTCACGAGAGTGGGCGCGAGCCAAGCGAGTCAGTGTAGCGATCACATCGTCGGCCTCGACCTCTGGTACGGCGAGCAACGGCCAACCCAGCGCCTCAATCAATTGGTGTAAGGGTGCGATTTGGGTGCGTAGCTCAGCGGGCATAGACGGGCGGTTGGCCTTGTAACGCGGCTCTAGTTGATGGCGGAAAGTGCTGCCTGGGGCATCGAAAATCACCACCATGGAGGCGGCGGGATAGTCGTCTCTGAGGCGGCGCAACATGGCGATGACACCGCGCACGGCACCCGTCGGCTGGCCGCTTTGGGTGCTGAGATCAGGCAGGGCATGGTAGGCGCGGTAGAGACAGGAAGAGCCGTCCACCAAAACCATCGGGGTTGCGCTCTCAGGCATGGCGACACCAGATGCGAGGCAGGGCATCATCGCAGCATTGCACTGCGGGGCAAAGGGCGCGGGATGGCCGAGGTGTCACCACCCGAACAGCCTATAATTGCCAAGCGATGCCATTAAGGGGGGAAGCCACCGTGAAGAAAGTGTGGTCATTATTATCCAAGCCTTTCGTTGTTCGTGCCTTTCATTATCTGTACTACCATTCCCGCGATACTTGGCAACGCAATACTTTCCTTGGTCACCGAATAGCGCAGTGTCCATTAGATTTGCAACTCTACCAAGAATTGGTCTACCGCCTACGCCCAACTTTCATCCTCCAAACGGGGGTGGCCTATGGTGGCTCGGTACTCTATTTTGCATCTCTATTAGAACTGATGGGAATGCCGCCCAGTGCGGTGGTCTATGGCATAGACATTGAGTTGTCTGCTGAGGCGCGCAGACTGACACACCCCCGGATTCGCTTGCTGGAAGGAGACTCTGTCGATGCTGACTTGGTTGCGGGTATCCGTGCGGGTCTGCCGTCTGGACAGGCCGACAGAGCATAACATACGAGTGCCAATGCTTGGCGGTGCACGTTATTTGCGCCGAGATCTCGGCGCGGTGGCGGTCAATGTGGGTGCGCCGATCTTTTTTGCACAGTCGCCGGATTGGGTTTGCCCACTATGAAACATCGCTGGAGCTGAGCGGCGAGCCGCCCTGTGGCCACGATAGTGTCGAGCAGCTGTTGTGTCGCTATACGGAGCTCACAGCTAGCGCCTATGCCCAAGCACCTCAGTTCAGTCAAGTGCTGTTGAATAACCTTCGTCGTTGGGTGCTCTGCTTGAGGAGGCTGATCGCAACAGCTGAGAGCACACCATTCTAGCCACCTGCTATTTTTTATTTGGGGTGATGGTCGCTATATTTCAGCCAACAATCCTGTACCCAGCCAACCTTACCAAAGCCCCGCCGGAACCCGGTTCCCCAGCTATGAGAGCAGACATCCTGCGGCAGCGGCCAACCATGAAATGCCACTATACGGGCATTGCTTGGCAGTGCACGAGGGCGGCGCAGGAAATTCAATGGCGGAAAGTGCATCAGATCGGCTTTGAAGCTGAGGCATAAGCCTTTTGACCAGTATATTAACCCCTGCGCATGCGCAGCCAAAAAACGCTGCTCATTGCGGAAGTTTGCAAAGGCAGCGGCGGAGTCAGCCATAAATGCGTGATAAATCTGAGTCTGGGTGCCTATATCAAAGGCGAGTACAGAAGAGTTCCCCCCCGCCTGATCCTGCCTCATAAGGACGCGATGCCAAAATTTCGGCCATTCTCTAATCATCGTCAGAGGTGAGCTATTGTCAAAAAAAACATCGAGTGCGCCAACAATAACAATATCCAAATCCAAAAATAAAACACGCCCTTCGATCTGATAAAGGGTAGGAGCAAACATGCACAGCTTTTGCCACCCACCATTTTTTAGGCGCTCTGTCGTCAAACCCATGTCCGGCAAAGGATAAGCTTCTATGGATCGATCTAGGCCGTTGTCATCATCGGTCAAACAAATAAAACGGAATGGTTGCTCCAAATTAGCTGAAACCGCACGGTAGAGAATATTGACATAATCAGCAGAATACGCCTTCCCCCATTTCATGCACAGAACGGTTGCCATGGCTAAGTGCGCCATTCCGGCTTGGCTTCCGCTAACTTCAGAATTCTCTGGAAGCGTGCGTAGCTGTAGATCACCGAATAGCAGTAACCCTGCAGTCCGCCAAATATCGCGCCGCGAAAAATATACCATTTTATAAAAAATAACGGCATTTCGACAAAAAGACGTAGCGACAATGCCAGCGAGGGCTTGCTGACCCGGATTTGGTCACGACCAGAATACATGATTTCCTTGTGGGTCAGCTGCTGCATGGAGCGCACCGCCATATGGAACATGCGTCCTTTGAGGAATCGGTCGGCCAGTTGCTGATTGCCGTCTATTTGAGCGATATCGTACTGACGGACATCGTAATCTATTTTTGCGTTGTCGTAGTGGCGGCTGTCGCACAGTCGTGTATAGGCTTGGCGCTTCATACAGGTCCTGTCTTTTATCTTGCCCACGAACAGATCGTTGCGATAGAAATCATAGGCTGGCAACTTAGGTTCTCCCTCTTTGAACAGCGTGCGGATCGAAGCGATTAATTCAGGGCTTAGCCATTCATCCGCATCCAGCCAGATCACCCAACCCTTGGGGAGTTGCGATACCGCGAAGAGCCGCTGCTTCTCAAACCCTTCCCAGTCGTTGTGGACGACGCGTGCGCCGTAGGACTGGGCCACTGCCTGTGTGCCGTCATTTGAGCCGCCGTCGATCACGACCGTCTCGCGTACCAATAATTGCAAGGATGCCAAGGCTCTGCCGATGCGATCGGCTTCGTTGTGGGCGAGGATATAGCCGTAGAGGGGCAGTTGCGGCAGTTGTTTGCGAGCCTCTTGCGAGAGCGGAGGCGGTGTCGGTCGCCGCGCTTCTTTTTCCCGCCATCGCAGCCTGTGCTCGACCTCACTGGCCGTGTTCAAAAACCGCGCATAGGCGTAAATCATCGAGCAGGCAAAGCCCTTTTTTCCGCCGAGGAAATGATGGTTGAACAGATAGTGCCCGAAGAAATCTTTGGGAAATCCGAAAAATAGAGCTGCGAGTAGGACTGGCCAAGATTTGCGTTGTGCCATGCTGTTCAGGCTCTCGGCGTTCAATTCTTTTTCCACCAAGTGTTTGACAGAGCGCGCATGGCAGTGGAGTAGGGTGCCGCGCAGGGTGCCTGTCCTCCCTTTGCAGTGCGGCACGGTGGCTCGCATCGGCTGCGTTGAAAAACGCGCTTGCCGCCGGTCGTAGAGACGCACGAGGAGTTCGCCACGCACATGCCATCGCGGCGCACGATCCCCAAAATAGATGTTGCGACGGCGCAGGCACCATACGGGCATGACGGGCATGACGGGCTTGTCTGGATCGCCATGCGTAAACAAACGTCGCACACTTTCCGTCAGTTCACTATCTAACCATTCATCGGCGTCTATGTTGAGTAGCCAGTCATTGCTACACTGATCTTCGGCAAATCGTTTTTGCAAGCCATAATT
>JABABF010000283.1 GCA_014238345.1 Gammaproteobacteria bacterium | reverse complement strand
GGTCAGGAAGAACAACGCCATGAAGGCCGCGAAGAAGCCTATGAAGTTGCCTGCGCCAAGCGAGGCGATGACTCCGAAGACCGCGACGATCATGCCGGCGAAAACCCAAAGGGTCACCCGCCCACCGCCGAAGCGGTCGCTTACCCACCCGGTCACAGCGCGCGAAAGCGCCCCCACCAACGGTCCGAGGAACACGTACTGCAGCGCGTTCACATCGGGAAAAGCGATCCGGGTCAGAAGCGGGAAGCCTGCCGAGTAGCCGATGAAGCTACCGAACGTACCGGTGTAGAGGATGCACATCAGCCAGTTGTGCCTGCGGCTGAAGATGATCGCCTGCTCCCGGAAGCTCGCACGCGCATCGGCGATGTCATTCATCCCGAGCCAGGCCGCAGCGGTGGCGATCAGGATGAACGGTACCCAGACGAAGCCTGCATTCTGTACCCACAGCTGGCCGCCGTCCGATAATTCTTGTGCTACGCCACCCATGGCACCAAAGACCCCCGTCGTAACTACGATCGGCACAAGGAACTGCATGACTGAGACACCGAGGTTACCGAGCCCCGCATTGAGCGCCAGCGCATTACCCTTTTCGGCTTTCGGATAGAAATAGGCGATATTGGCCATTGAGGACGCGAAGTTACCGCCACCAAGCCCGCAGAGCAGCGCCAGAGTCAGAAAGATCAGGTACGGCGTCTCAGGGTTCTGCACCGCATAGCCGATGCCCATGGCGGGCAGCAATAGCGAAGCGGTGGACAGCGTTGTCCACAGTCGCCCCCCAAAGATTGGAACCATGAAACTGTAAAAGATCCGTAGTGTCGCACCCGAAAGCCCCGGCAATGCCGCCAGCCAGAACAGCTGGCTGGTAGAGAAATCGAAGCCGATGGCCGGCAGTCGGGCAACCACCATCGACCACACCATCCAGACCGAGAAGGCGAGCAGCAGAGCAGGAATCGAGATCCAAAGGTTGCGGCGCGCAACAGCGCGCCCTTTTTCGGACCAAAACTGCTGACTCTCTGGCCGCCAGTCCTCAAACACGCGCGGCATGGTGGTGCGCTCTGGATGGTGGATCTCTTGCATCTCTGGCAGTTGCGGGAGGGCCTCGAG
>JABABF010000282.1 GCA_014238345.1 Gammaproteobacteria bacterium | reverse complement strand
TTGAAATATCTGCGCCAGGAAAACAAAACATTCCGGCTGAAGGATCTGGTAGATCAAATGGCCACTGTCATTGGACTATCAGAACGCGCCAAAAAAGCAACAGTTAATCACAAGAAAAAGACGAAAGAAACAGTGCTTTCAAGCCGTATTAGTGAAGCACTAAAAATCCTGAAACAGAATGGTAAAGTCCATCATGTATCACGTGGCTATTGGAAGATCATGGATAAATATGAAGATGATGAAAATAAGAAAGAATACCAGAATGAATCCGACAACGAACTCTATAAGAGAAATTCAGCCCTAGTGGAACAAGCAAAAAATAAATACCCAAAAGAATGTATGCTCGGATGCAATAATACATTCTTAAAACCAGATGGATCAGCTTACATAGAAGTACACCACATCATACCCTTGTGTAAGGGTGGTGGCGATAATATAGAGAATTTATCTGTACTCTGTGCCCATCACCATAAAATGGCACATTTCGCAAATGACGAACAGCGCCGTGAGCTGCGTGATAGTCTGCTCTCAATCGTAAAAAATTATAGCTGATCAGAGACCGCGTAACCACAGTCCTAACATCACCTCAACCGACACAGCCCGTGCCCTACCTCTACCTCAGTCTCGCCGTCATCGCAGAGGTGATCGGCACCAGTGCACTTAAAGCCTCGGCGGGCTTTACGCTGTGGCGACCCGGCGCACTGATGATCGTCAGCTATGCCCTGTCAATGTACTGCTTCGCCCTAGCGCTGAAAAATATTCCTCTCGGTGTCGCCTATGCTATCTGGGCTGGTGCAGGGATAGCATTGCTCCTCCTCGTCGGGATAGTGGTCTTCAAACAGTATCCGGATGGCCCAGCTCTCTTGGGCATTGCGATGATCTGCGCTGGGGTAATTATCATCCGCCTGTTCTCTAAAATGTCCTTATAAGAGGGTTCTTCAGACAACCGTATCTCATCACCATGTCTCAATCCCGTGTCCGCCAATGCAGTGACTGTATTGCCGTCGTTGACATTGGATGCCGTGAACCTCGATAGTCAATGAAAACCAAATTTCTGGCGGGTGCGACAAACGCTGTATGGTTGCATTTATTTCCCGACCGAATCAGGCAACAGATCAATGGCGTGTTACTTGCGCCGAGTGGCCTATAAGTTCGGGTTTTTCCAGAATGATGTTCGGATAACACGCTACTAAGGTGCCAATCCTCCCACCCCCAAACCCTGGCTCTCTGGCAGACCAAACATCAGGTTCATATTTTGTAGCGCCTGACCCGCCGCCCCTTTGACGAGATTGTCGATCGCCGATAACACTACGACCACCCCGCGCCCTTGGGGACGGTGTATCGCCAGTCGGCAGAGATTGCCGCCTCTCAAGTCGCCGCTACGTGGATGCCCTCCCAGTGGCATCACATCCACAAAGGGCTCATGGGCATAGCGCTCCTGTAGCGTATGGTGCAGCGTCTTTTCATCCGCCATGTCAGCGATTAACTGGGCGCACAGCGTGGCGTGAATGCCGCGCCCCATCGGTGCCAAATGTGGCACAAAACTCAGCTCCGCCACTGCATTCTGCTCGCGCAAGGCCTGCTCTATCTCCGGCAGATGGCGGTGACCCGATGCGTTGTAAGCACTCACGCCGCCCCCGGCCTCGGACAGCAACTGCGCTACCCTCGGGATGCGCCCAGCGCCGCTGGTGCCAGAAACTGCGCTGGCGAAGAGTGGCGCGGGACGCACCAAGCCGCTCTCCAACAACGGCGCCAGCCCCAAGATCACCGCCGTCGGGTAGCAGCCTGGATTGGCCACGAGCTGTGCTTTGGCAATGGCCTCGCGGTGGTACTCCGGCAGGCCGTAGACCGCCTCGGCTAACTGCTCTGGAGCCGTATGTGGCTCACCGTACCAGCGCTCCCATTCGCTCGCATCGTGCAGGCGAAAATCGGCAGAGAGGTCTATCACCTTGAGTGCCGGATTGGCGGCCAACAATATGGGAACCAAGCGCATGGCAACCCCGTGTGGTGTGGCGGTGAACACGACATCACAGGCAGCCAAACGTTCGTTATCCACTGTGCTGAAGACCAAATCGACCACGCCGCGTAGTTGAGGATGCGTGTCAGACACCACCTTGCCAGAGAGCTCCCGTGCGGTCACGCAGTCGAGCCGTAGCTCGGGATGCCCTGCCACCAAGCGCATCAGCTCGGCACCGGTATAGCCTGTACCGCCGACCAAACCCACCTTAATCGTCATTTGATAATCCCCGTCGGCTACGCCTAACCGCCCTTCGCCTAGGCTATAATTGCCTTGACTATCAATGATAACAGCCTCCCAATAGGCATTGACATCATGCTCTGGATCAAGGCATTACATCTGGTATTTGGCATCAGCTGGTTTGCCGGACTCTTCTATCTGCCGCGCTTGTTCGTCTATCTGGCCGCTTGCGAGCATGAAGGAACTCGCCAACAACTCCAGCTGATGGCACGCCGCCTATACCGCTTTTCTTCGCTGTTAATGGTATTGAGCTTGGCTTTCGGCCTGTGGCTGGTGTTGCACAATCCCGCACTCTATATGAAAGCGGGCTGGTTTCATGCCAAGCTGACACTACTGGTGTTGCTGGTCGGCTATCACCATATCTGTGCACGCTTCCTGCGCCAATTTGAGCAAGGTGTCAATCGACACAATGCACTCTTCTACCGAATTTTCAACGAGGCAGTGGCTCTGTTCCTGCTCGCCATCGTGTTGCTCGCCGTCGTCAAACCCTTCTGAGTCTACAGCACACCATGGCCACCACTGCCACGGAAGCATTATTCCAGCGCGCCAAGCGCTACTTGGTCGGGGGTGTCAATTCGCCGGTGCGCGCCTTCACTCAGGTCGGCGGTACCCCGCCGTTCATTGCTCGCGGAGCCGGAGCGCGCCTCTACGATAGCGAGGGTAATGAGTATCTGGACTATGTCGGTTGCTGGGGCGCAGCACTACTAGGACACGCCCACCCCACCGTCACGGCAGCACTGGGCGAGCAGCTGAAGCGTGGTCTCGGCTTTGGCGCTCCCACCGAGGCTGAAACCGAACTGGCGGCACTGCTGTGCGAGGCCGTGCCAGTAATCGAACAGCTGCGGCTGGTCAACTCCGGTACCGAGGCAACCATGAGCGCTATCCGCCTCGCCCGCGGCATCACCGGACGCCCCCTGCTGTTGAAATTTTCAGGCGGTTACCACGGTCACGCCGATGCCCTGTTAGTGGAGGCTGGCTCGGGGGCACTGGGACGACCCGCCTCGGCTGGCATCACCGATGCCGTCGCCGGGCACACTCTGGTGGCTGACTACAACGAC
>JABABF010000281.1 GCA_014238345.1 Gammaproteobacteria bacterium | reverse complement strand
GATCTAAGGTGAAATCTTCAGTTTCTGGCAGCTAGAGAGTCAGCAGGGTGCATTATTTAGCCTTTCCCTAATAAATTTAGTGCGGTGATAAAATAACTAGTTCCGCCATCCATCATGCCCCAGCGCCGCCTCACTCAGCCTAAGCCCTCCGATATCGTGCCACAACCAACGCCTGCAGCACCGGCCAGACGCGCCGCAGATAGCTGTGGCATCGGCCTGATCGCTCACATTAAGGGAACTCCCTCCCACGCCATTATCAGCCAGTCACTGGAGGCTCTGCGCCGTATGGCACACCGCGGAGGTATCAACGCCGATGGCCGCACCGGCGATGGTTGCGGCGTGCTACTACAAAAGCCCGACACCTTCTTGCGCGCCGTGGCCTCTGGAGCAGGCTGGTCGCTGGGGACAAACTATGCGGTCGGCACCATCTTCCTGAGCCGTGACGACGGGCGCGCAACGCACGCGCGCACCGTGCTGGAACAATGCCTGCGCGCCGAACAGCTACAGGTGCTGGGGTGGCGACCTGTGCCGATAAGTGAGCAACACTGTGGTGAGCTGGCGCGGCGTTGTCGCCCCCTCATTGAGCAACTATTCGTGAATATCCCCGCGGATTGGAGCGAAGCGCACACTACCGCCCGGCTCTTCGTCGCCCGCAAGCGAGCTGAGCTGTTGCTCAGCGACGACCCGGATTTTCAAGTATGCAGTCTATCGGCTCGTGTGCTCAGCTACAAAGCACTGAGTAATGCTGAGGACTTCGCCGCCTTCTTCCCAGATCTGAACGACCCGCAGCTACAGACGGCCATCGCCGCCTTCCATCTGCGTTACTCCACCAACACGCTACCACACTGGTCACTGGCGCAGCCATTCCGCCTGCTGGCTCACAACGGAGAGATCAATACCATCGTCGGCAACCGCCACTGGGCGCGGATCTGCGGAAGCAAGTTGCGTGGAGAGCTATTGCCAGAGCTGGCCGAGCTGACACCATTGATCAATCAAGACGGCTCCGATTCCTCGGCACTGGACAACATGCTGGAACTCTTGTGTACCAGCGGGGTCGATCTGTTTCGAGCACTGCGACTGTTGCTGCCGCCCGCTTGGCAACAGCAGATGCACCCTGACATGAGTCCTGCACAACGCGCCTTCTACGAATATCACGCCACCCACATGGAGCCGTGGGATGGACCAACTAGCATTGTACTCACCGAGGGACGCTATGCCGTCTGCCTACTTGATCGCAACGGTCTGCGGCCAGCGCGCTATGAAATCACCAGTGACGATGTGATTACCATCGCCTCCGAAGTCGGCGTGCGCACACGCAATGATGCCGACGTAGTAGCTGCCGGGCGGCTCGGCCCCGGCGGCATCCTCGCTGTTGATACCGCAAGCGGACAGTTACTACATACCCCAGACATCGACGAGCGACTAGCGCAGCAATACCCCTATCAGCAGTGGCTCAGCGAGCACACACACACGCTGGTGCCGTTGGATGCCCCCCCCCCAAGCCCGACGAAACCCCGCTGGCTGTGCAGATGAAGCTGTTCGAGTTCAGCGCCGAGGAATCCACTCAAGTTCTCGCACTGGTCAATGACGGGCAAGAGGCAACCAGCTCCATGGGCGACGACCTGCCGACCGCCGTGCTGTCGCGCCATGAGCGTCCGCTGTACGACTATTTTCGTCAACAGTTTGCACAGGTGACCAATCCGGCAATTGACCCGCTACGCGAAACCATGGTGATGTCGCTACGCACTTGGCTGGCGAGGACTGGCAACCTGTTGCAGCTTGAGGCCGATCAAGCCGATCGCATCGCACTACCCTCGCCAGTGTTACTGCCCGAAGAATTCGCGGCACTCAGCGCCTTAGATGGGCGCTGGACACCGCAGAAATTGCGCTCGACCAACCACCCCGTTGGAAAGCGTAACGGCCTGATGCTGGCGCTGAAGGCGCTGGCCGACGAAGCTGAGCAGGCAACGCGAGACGGAGCCGCTGTGCTACTGCTGGCCGATTGGCAGATGACCCCCAAGCACCTGCCAATCCATAGCCTACTGGCGATCGGCGCAGTACACACCCGGCTGGTGGAGCAGCAGCTACGCGGCGATGTCAGTCTGATTGTGGCCAGCGGCAGTGCCCGCGACCCACACCAACTCGCCACCCTGTTTGGCTACGGTGCCACAGCGGTCTACCCGCACTTAGCCTATGCGCTGGTCGATCAACTAGCGACTAGTGGGCAAACCGTGGTGGCCGCCCCCGAAGCGCGCGCCAACTACCGTGGTGGTATTGAGAAGGGGCTCCGTAAAATCCTCTCAAAAATGGGGATTTGCGACATCTCCTCCTATCGTGGTGCGGCGTTGTTCGAGGCAGTGGGTCTGGCACCAGAAGTTATAACAACATGCTTCAAGGGCACCCCCAGTGTGATTGACGGAGCTAATTTCAGCGATCTAGAGCATGATGCCAAACAGCGGGGACAGCGTGCGTGGCAACCGTTACAGCCGCTAGAGCGCGGCGGCCTACATAAATTCGTCTTTGGCACTGAGTACCACGATTTTAATCCAGATGTGGTCAACTCACTACAACAGCTGGCTACCAGTGGCCAGTCAAAGCACTACCTCAAGTTCAAGCAAACGGTAGAGG
>JABABF010000280.1 GCA_014238345.1 Gammaproteobacteria bacterium | reverse complement strand
ACATGGCTCCGAGCTGTGGCACAGCGACATGTGACTCGTCGATCACCAACAGAGCATCCTCTGGCAGGTAGTCAAATAAGGTCGGCGGCGGCTCACCGGCGGCGCGCCCGGAGAGATAGCGCGAATAGTTTTCAATCCCGCTACAGTAGCCCAGTTCTTGGATCATCTCCAAATCGAAGCAGGTGCGTTGCTCCAAGCGCTGCGCCTCGACCAATTTGCTGTGTTGACGCAGCTCCAGCAGTCGCTCAGCGAGCTCTTCGCGCACTTGCCCAATCATGCCTTCCAAGGTGCTGCGTGGCGTGGCGTAGTGCGTTTTGGGATAGATGGTTGTGCGCGGCAGCTCACGCAATAGTGCACCGCTCAGCGGATCAATACGCGAGAGCGACTCGACTTCGCTGTCGAACAAGCAGATACGCAACGCCTCCTTTTCTTCATCGGCCGGATAGACATCGATGACATCGCCGCGCACCCGGTAGACCCCGCGCTTGAATTCGTAATCATTGCGGGTGTACTGCAGGTCGGTCAGACGGCGCGTAATCTCGGTGCGCTCGATCTGCTCCCCGCGCGAGAGGTGCAACATCATGCTGAGGTAAGACTCGGGATCACCCAAGCCGTAGATAGCCGAAACCGTGGCCACCACTACCGCATCGCGACGCTCCAGTAAGCCCTTGATCGCCGACAGGCGCATCTGTTCGATATGGGCGTTGATTGAGGAGTCTTTTTCAATGTAGGTGTCGGTGGCCGGAACATAGGCCTCTGGTTGGTAATAGTCGTAGTAGGAAACGAAGTATTCGACCGCATTGCGCGGGAACAGCTCACGGAACTCTCCGTAGAGCTGTGCAGCCAGCGTCTTGTTCGGTGCCATGATCAGCGCGGGGCGCTGTAGCGTATTGATCACCTGTGCAACTGTGAAGGTTTTTCCCGAGCCTGTAACCCCAAGCAGCACTTGACTCTGCAGGCCATCGTGGCATCCCTGTATCAAAGCTGCGATGGCCTGCGGCTGATCCCCAGCGGGCTGGAAGTCAGATGCGAGGGCAAAGGGACGGGACATACCACATAGAGATTGACCTCCAGAGCCAATTATCCTACCATGAAGGGGTTCCGCCTTAGCTCAGTTGGTAGAGCAGATGACTGTTAATCATCGGGTCGCTGGTTCGAGCCCAGCAGGCGGAGTCTGTGTGTTGGCAGTGGGTTGTGCTTAGCCGAGCTGACATAAATAAGGCGACTTCTCAACACCACCATACAAGTGGGCAACAAGCCAATTGAGAGCAAAAATCACCGCCACTTCATTATCTTAACTCGGATGTGCTCTAGGAAATAACACTCAATTCTTCAATCATAAATTAAAGAGAAATTTGAAGGTTTTTCCTTGGATCGTTGGCTTTTAAATGCACTCTTGATCTGTTATCGGCTCCGAGCGGCCAATAAATCAAACTTT
>JABABF010000279.1 GCA_014238345.1 Gammaproteobacteria bacterium | reverse complement strand
TCGGCAATGGCAAAGCAATCTACTCGCACAGGGAGCCCCTGGGCATCGAACATGGCGTAATAGCACTCGTCTTGCTCATGCCATAGACGAAACTCCGCACGCATGCGATAGTGACTTGGAGGGGAGGGAAAAACCTCTAACTCGTGCTCCGATGGCGGCATTAATTGGCACAGGGTCGCCATTTTATCCCGCAGTAGATCGGGGTATCTGTGGGGCTCTATGGTGCCAACTGCGGTCATTGACTACAGGCAACCATGTGGGCGTGGCAAGCCCGCAATGCGGCTTGCCCGCCGCGCTGGGTTGCCCGGGAACAGCCGCAATAAATGCAAACTGGAGGAGATGTCATCTGCGCCGCACTCGCGCGCATAGCTGCTCAGTGCCCGCATGGCAGGTGTGAGGTGAAAGCGCTGATGGAAGGCGCGTATCAGCTCTAGCACTCGCCAGTGATCTGCTTCCAAGACGATACCTTCCTCGGCGGCAAAGCAATGCGCCACTTCGGGTGTCCAATCCGCGACCCGCAATAGGTGTCCATCATCGTCTAGCTCCAGCTGGCGGCTACCGAGCTGTAGCACACCCATTTTAATACCAGTCGATGACGGCATCACAGCGAGTAGCCAATCGGACATATTCCGCATAATCGATCAGCTGTATGGCAGGTAGCAAGGGTAGCCCTGGCAGTCGCGCGCTTACATCGGGTGCCAGCGCACACAGCTGTAGGGTGTCGGCGTGCTCCAGCAATTGCCGTGCAGCAGCGCTGTCGGCTAAGGCGGCGTGGACAGCATCGGCGACCAATAGTAGGACACTGCCCTCGTTGGCCAAGTGGAGGCAACGCCTCAGCGCACCACCGCTGAGCGGCGATTGGCTCACGGTATGTAGCAGGCACCGCATCATCAAAAACTCAGCAGTACATCGCTGAGGTGTAATAGCTTGCGGATGGCATGATGATCGAGCCAGTTGATCTCAATATCCTCACGCAGTTGTGCAGGCTTCACCCCCAGTATCTCTAAGGCCGTGCTACTGCCATGTATCGGAGCGATGCCATAGTGGCGCAATGTAGCAAAATCCACACTTTTTGGAGCTGCATGGTCACCGGGTAGCAAGTGTAGCAGCGCATCGTCGAGCAAGATCAGTGTCACTGCCTGTCCTAAGGCGGCAGTGGCGAGGGCGATATCAAGCCCGGCTTGAGAGCGCGTTGAATGTGGTGCGCCACTCAGTAGCACGGCAAAGCGTTTGTTCGGTGTAGTAGCCATCATTGCTAGGCTAATCAGCGAACATCAAGTTGCGGTCGGCCATTAGTGTGGCCGCCAATAAATCGCCAAGACCACACAGCAGAAAATGCGGCATCAGTTCGGTGCATGCATGTTGTTGCGCCGATTTGGAACACACTGACAATTCAAAATTGGCTCGCTGTGCTAGGGCTATCCAGTCAGTGGCTCCGCCGGGTGGCGGGGTTTTAGATGCGAGAATCTGGGTGCAACGCACTCCAGCACCATAAAAAAACACCCGCTCTATGCTGTGTCCTGCATCAAGGGCTGCGGCGACAAAGGCCAGCGCTCGTGCTGGTGCCCCGCTGTCGCTCGGTGCCGACAGTACGGCAATACTAAATATCATCGCTGTCGCTGTCGCTGTCGCTGTCGGTGGCGGAGGGGGAGAGATTCGAACTCTCGGAGCCCGCAGGCTCGGCGGTTTTCAAGACCGCTGCATTCGACCACTATGCTACCCCTCCAAAGCTGTGGTGTCTGTAATCCGTTCGAGACAACCCCATTTGTATTGTCGTCGTCTGGGCTATTTATCTGCTAATCCGCTGGCGCAAACTACCGACAGCAGCTGCGCGGGATCTCAGATTGGTGTCTATATCTCCAGTGACTATACATTGCGCGGGTCATTGGCGGCACGCACTGGGGCGATTGATGTTGCCTGTGGCAGGGGTGTTGCTGGGGGCACTTCGGGACTTTGGGGTGGTGCTGATGCTGCCATTGGCTGTTGCAGACCGTCGTCGGCCACAGGAACCTCTGCCGGGGGTGCGGATGGCGGTGCTAGCGCCGATTTTTGGGGTTGCGGATCTGGCACAGGTGGCATTGTGGTTGACGGTGATTGCTGGATTGTGTCCGATGTGAGCTGAGGCCGATCATTAGCTGCTCGCGCACTCTGTGGCCGACCGCTCGGCACACGTTGACTTGGCGTAATGCTAGCTTCCGTTGCGCTTGCCCTCTTGTGCTCTGCTTGCTGGGGCGTTGGTGGCAGGCTCGTTCCCATTTCTTCGTATGCCGAGGTGCGCGCATGCGTTGTGGCGTGAGGAGCACGCGCGCCTTCTGCGCGTTGCTCACGTGGTTGGCGCTGAGTGTTACGAGTGCTTCGGCGACGGGTGTCTGAACGTGAGCGCCGAGAAGTCGCCCGGCCTGATGTTTGGGGTCGTGTTACTGGCGGTGGGGCGGCACCATCAGGGATTTGTGTTGGCATCGTAGCGCCGCTAGACTGTAGCCAAGAACGCAATCAGGTGAGCCATTGTCGCCACCAACCGAGCCGTGCAGTGGGAACAGGCGCCCATGCTTGCTCAGATGACACAGTCGCAGTATTTAGTGGCTGGTCGGCAGCGCGCTGTTGCGCAGCTCTGTGTTGTAAGCGGTGCTCGGTATCCGGATGCCCCAATACCGCTTCATCCATTGGTATGTCATCATTCTCTCCGTAAAAACGGTGGTGGGGACGGAAGCAGTTGGGGTCTGGGAACAATTGGATGCGCAATGAAAATTCCTGCTCTAGTTGGCTCAACTTATCCCGATAGTCATTGTAAAAAATGGCTGCCGTTTCGATGGGAGCCAATACGTGCAGCTGACATGCTTTTGGTCGCGATGCACTCTCTTCCACAATCAATCGCAACAAGTCCAGCGCCTGTTGCTTGGGCGGTCGAATTGAGCCGTTGCCATCGCAACGAGGGCAGATGATATCGCGTTGCTCGCGTAGCGATGGACGCAGGCGCTTGCGGGTCATCTCTAACAGACCAAAGCGCGAGATATGTCCACAGTTTATGCGGGTGCGATCATTGGCCAGTGCCGTTTCCATGGAATTTTCCACGGCGTGGCGGTTTTGATCTGAATTCATGTCAATGAAATCTATCACTATCAAGCCACCGATATCGCGTAAACGCAACTGGCGGGAAATTTCCTCGACCGCCTCCAAATTGGCAGTCAGCGCCACTTCTTCGATGCCCTTGCCCTTGGTGCTAGAGGAGTTCACATCAATCACGGTCATCGCTTCAGTACGGTCGATTACGATGTCCCCACCAGCGGGCAGTGGCACCATGCGCTGATAGGCTGAAGCGATGTGGCGCTCTACGTGATAGCGGTTGAACAGTGGCCGTGTACCTTCATAGAGCTGTAGCCGGTTTTCATACTCTGGGCTCACGATGCGCACATAGCGCTGTGCCCTCTCCAACGCCTCCGCAGTGTCGAGTAATACTTGATCGGTATCTGCGCTCAGCCAATCGCGCAATACTCGCACTAATACATCGTCCTCACGCAACAACAGATGTGGTGCGGGGCTCTGTGCAGCTGCCGCAGTGATTGCGCTCCACTGTCGTGCCAGTGCTTGGAGTTCGCGGTGCAATTGTTCCACGCCAATGTTTGCCGCCGAACTGCGTAGCACGACCGACATCCCAGCGGGAACCTCAAGGCTCTGCAACAGCTGCTGTGCAGCCTCCCGTGCCGGTGGGCTAAATCGTCGGGATACGCCATGGCTACGCGGGTCGTTGGGAGACAGCACCAAGCTGCGTCCGGGCAAGCGAATCAGCGTGGTCAGAGCCGCTCCTTTGCCGTCGCGCTCCTCCTTGTCCACTTGGACGATAATTTCTTGCCCTTCGTGGAGTAGCTGCGCTATTTCATGGGTGTCAGCATGAGTGCTACCGTTGGGCGGGTAGAACTCTGCCGCAAGGTGTTTTAGGGGTAAAAAGCCATCGCGCTCTGCGCCAAAGTCGACAAAAGCGGCATTGAGGCTTGAGTTGATGTGGGCGACGCGCCCTTTGTAGATGTTGTTCTGCTGTTGATGACCAACATTGCGCTGCTCTATCTCAAGATCAAATAGATCGGCTCCAAAAATTATGGCAATGCGCATTTCCTCTGGATGCGTTGCATTGACCAGAATTTTTTGCTTGCCTTGCTGTTGCGATAAATGTTGTGTGGGGGGGGGCATAAGCTTCCTCCGTCAGGGGGGAGAACGCATCGCCGTAGAGCACTGCTAGAGCGGAGCCCCCCGAAGCCGTAGCGCCCACATAGGACACAGCGGCAATCCAGCCTAACATTAATATTGGATTAGGCATGGTTAGTCGGCGGGGGGTGCGTCGGCCACATCAGCGGGCAACGCATGCTGTCTATCAGGTAGCACCATGCTTCTAGGCTTTCCTAGATATGGTTGCCACACTGGCAAAACTGGGGCAGCGGGGCTAGGGTTTGGTAAGGCGTTCTATTCAAACAGCGGCGATCTGATGATCTGCTGAGGGGTTGTAGTCATGTGTTCGCTCGCCGCTTGCTTCCCTTAGAAATACAGCAGGTCAGCTTGCCAACTCATTGCTACTCTATTGTCGCATGCTTGCTGGCGCTCGGCAAGTGGCTGTGGGATGGGCTCTGCTAGTTCGCATGTCATTAGAGCAGACACCGGGAATCAAATCGCTACTTTTCTAGGGCTATTTGATAGTCCAAAACACTTGACTATTCAGTACTCATCCTTCAGCATGATATGGACATTGCGGTTAAGGGCACTGGTCTCTGAGATCAGAAGCCGTAGCTGGCGATGAAGCAAGGCATATAGACAAGGAGGTCTAGCAATCATGACGACAATCAGTGAATACATAGAACATTGCGGTCGCGGGGGGGTCAGCACCGTGACCCGCTTGACGCTGGCCGCACTGTTACTCAGTAGCGGCAGTAGCGGCGTGACGATGGCGCAGAATACTAATACTCATGTGGCTGTAGCAGCTGCGGATGAGGTGGCGGGTAGCGTGGATGGTGTCAATGGCATCAATGGCATCAATGGCAGTACCATGGCACCCTGTGCAAAGATCAGCATTGGGATCAACAGCGCCACACCCAAGGAACTGATGCGACTGACTGGCATCGGACGCCGCAAGGCCGAGGCGATCGTGCGTTACCGAGAACAGCACGGGCCATTTGCGCGGTTGGGCGATTTACAGGCAGTGCGCGGCATCAGTAAGAAGCTGGTGGAGCGCAACCGCGAGCGGCTGACATTGGATTAGGGTAGGCCGGACTAATGCACTCTACCGACTCTCTGGTGCTCAGAGAGTGAAACAGGCCTTCCCTCAACTAGAGCCGTAGCGCCAGCCCGTGGTCGGTGTGCGAGAGGATGGCTGGCGGTTTGATGAGTTTATGAGAGCGGAGTCCAATAGCTCAGCGTGCACCGCGACCGCTGAGTACGGTCCAAAGGGTCAGCAGTGTGATGATGCCATCTAGCCATAATGATAGGTGGCGTATGTAATAGAAGTCGTACTCGATCTTGAGCTGTGTCGCATCGGCATTCTCATCCTCCACATAGCCTTGTCGCACCTGTGCCCAGCCACTGATACCTGGTCGCACAATATGTCGGTGACGGTAGAACGGGATGTGTGCCTCGTTGAGGTCATCTTGGGTGGCCACGGCGGGACGAGGGCCAATCATGCTCATATCGCCGCGCAATACATTCCACAACTGCGGCAGCTCATCCAGTCTGATTTTTCGCAGGTAGCGACCAACGCAGGTGATGCGGTGATCGTTGCGATCAGTGGATACGGTGGTGTCGTCATCAGTACTTGGTGCCTGATGCATCGTGCGGAGTTTGTATAGCACAAACGGCTTCCCATTGAGCCCTATGCGCTGTTGGGAAAAAATCACTGACCCAGGGGAATCCCAACGGATTGCGAGGGCTACGAAGGGCATCAGGATCATGCAGGGCAGTAGTATTAGCAAGCTGCTCACCACGTCCATGGCGCGTTTGACTGGCAGGTAGATCGGGGAGGGAACCAATGACCCCACTTGGTTAGCTGTCAGGTAATCGGTGGATACACGTCCGCTTAGGGATTCATGGACTTGGCTGGCATCATAAACCGGTATGCCGCGCAGTGACAGCTCGACTACAGCGCGCCCCCAGTCAGCTGACAGATCCTGATGCAGGTCCGTAGCCACACCGCGAGCCTGTGTTGGCCACTCGTCACCCGGCTGTACCAGCAAGGGCCATTCTCGGCACTGCCGCAGCTGTCGTAGCACATCCGCACCGTGGCCAGGAACCAACGCCAAGGGTGCTGAAGGGTGGCGTAGCAACCACAGTACATAGCACTGCGACCAGAGCATGCTCAGCGCCAAGCCAGTCAGCAACACTGAGCGAGCGTAGTCGATGCGACACAACAAAATAATCAGTAACAGGCAACCAAACAGTGCGGTGACGACTCCTATGGCATGGCCTAAGCTATGGTATCCAGGGAGTTGTGAATGGCGCTCTAATATCAGCGGTATCGCGAGACAAATGCCAGTGATGCCCCATAAAGCATTGATTTCGGCCACTTCCAAGCTCATGGTGAGTGATCCGCTCAATAATAGTTGTATGAGCAAGGCTACGAGTGGCACCAGTAAGGCACTGGCTCCGGAAAAGAGTTGGTGTCGAACATGAGTGGCGTGGAGTGAATTCATAGAACGATGAACCCTATAGCATGGTTATAATAATAGACGGATTAGCGGAGTGTTGTCTGCGGGGGCGTGTAGGTCGTAGCCGCGAGGCACTCGGCCTTAGCTCACATCATGATGGCTCGGATCAATGGCGAAAGCACGTAAACATTCTCGTAAAGGGATGACCCAAAGGGTGGTAAAACGGCCAGCCATCTCCGTTGGTGGTTCGCCTTCCGTACAGCGAGCAACCCCCGTAGCCACCGCCAGCAACACCGCGCTACCAGGCTTGGTCTGGCAAGCTCCCACTTGGTATAAATGGTTATTGGCATTGCTGGTTGCCGCCCCCCCCTTATTGGGTGTCTATGGCCATAAATACGGTTACTCTCCAGACCTGCACATGGCATCGGTTATCCAAGTGGGTGCCGGTGCCATGTTGCTGCTGTTTTTCCTGTTGCCCAGACCTCGTTCCACTCTGAATATTCTGAGTATGCCGGTGCTGTTGCCCTTGTGGTGTTTCCTTGGCTGGAGTGTACTCTCTCTACTGTGGTCACATAACAATTATGAGGGCAGCATCAAACTACTAGATTGGGGTGGAGCACTACTGACGGCGTTTTTGGTAACTCAAACTTTTAATCAACCCAAAGATGTCGATCGTTGTCTCTACGTACTGTTTGCCATCGGTGTCGTGCTGGCGTCAATTGGCCTGTTGCAATACCATTACGGCTTTGATTTGATCGATCAGCACTATCCTCCGGCGCTTACCTTTAACAACAAAAATATGGCTGCACAGTACCTGTTGCTACTGATCCCCATCGGATTGTTAATGATGCTGCGAATATCCGCACCACATTGGAAAATTCTGTTGTTGGGCGGCTCTATGGCACAGGTGATCTTGCTATTTTACGGAACCACACGCAATGCCATACTGTGTTTTATTTTACAGCTGGCGCTACTGCTATTTTTCTTGATTCGAGAAACCATGAAGCGCTGGCATGACCGCGGATTTTGGCAACGGTTCTGCATCTATGTAGGAGTCGGCATTTGCATATTGTTTTTGTTATCGCTTCTGAGTAAAGGAGATGGTAGTTTAATTACATACACGATCCAGCGTTTAGAGACTCTATGGAAGCACGCGATGAGTTATTCTGGGGAGACCCGCTTCCCCATTTGGCGTAACACGATAGAGATGATCAAAGATCATTGGCTCATCGGTGTTGGCATCGGCAACTGGATGGTCGAATATCCGCTCTATTACCGCTCAGCAATGGTGGATTGGGAGATGGGGCTTGACATTCAGCACATCAATACCCACAACGATTATCTGGAATTATTCGCCGAGTTAGGCTTGGTTGGCCTATTGCTGATGATCTGGGGCGCCACAGGTGTTGCTCGGCGAGGTGGCCAAATGGCCTTTAAGCTTGACTATGACGGGCGTGTGGTCATGGTGTTATTGCTGGTTGCAATGGCGGGTTTGGCGCTGAATGCAGCAGGAAGTTTTGCATTTGAACAGCCGGCACCGATTTGTTTATTTGTTGTTTATGCGGGTTTAATTGAAGTTTATTGGAGAAATTATCAAGGTCCCCGCCTTTTGCTTTCACTACCGCGCTTTGGCTGGCGTGGGTCGTTGGTGGCCAGCACTGTGGCGGCGGTGTTGTTTGCCAGCGTGGTGTGGCATCACCATCGTTGGTACCAGAGTGAGATAAGCTTCCGAAAAGCGACGATTGCCTCCCGCCGTAGTGATGTGCAGGGAATGTTGATTGAGGGATTACGTGCCAAAGAATTGTTCCCCGCCCGCCGTCGTCTACGCAATTTTGTGGCAATGGGTTATATGCGCAGAGGCAACTATTCCAATGCGATAGACGCTTTTAATGAAGTGTTGGAGGGCTATCCCAATATGTTGCACACCCTGACCAATACCATTACAGCGTATGACCACGCGGGACGTTCTGCAGAAGCCATGCCATTAGTGAAGCGCTTAGTGTCGGCGCGAGATACTAATGATACACTGTATTTGGCAGGGATAGTCAGTTTCCATGCCAAGGAATATGAGTTGTCGAGAGAATATCTTTTGCAAACTTACACTCCCAGTGGTGGTCGGCTGAGCGAGCGAGAAAGAGGGGTGGTAGTAGCTGTATTGAAGCAGTTGGGTGTGACTCCGCCTCCTGAACCACAGTATACCCCAAAAAGATTTGCCCGTCATTAAATGTTTTGAGTGCACCCTTTATTCGCTAAAAATTGGCACACCGTTTGTGGCTGGGCGCTAATTCTACTGCTCGCTGGGGCTCCAGTGTGGGCATTGTATGGCATGAATCCATGGGGTTTTAACCAACGGATTGCCATGTTGTCAGTCTACCAAGTGGGTACGGTATTGTTACTTTTTTTGGGTTTGGCTCAGCACCTGCGCCCTATAGCATTGCTAAGGGTGTGGCACCGCGATTCTCTGTTGGTGCCGCTGGGATGGTTGTTCTTGTGGGGTTGTTTATCACTGTTGTGGGCACACAACTACTACGAAGCAGGCATGAAACTATTGCTGTGGGGTACTGCCTTGCTATTTGCCACATTAGTGGTGGCGTGGCAGGCTCGAGCGCAGCAGTTGCAGCTATTGCTCACTGCAGTGTTTGGTGCCGGGGCAATGTTGGCTCTGTACGGTATCTTACAAGTGGTGTACGACATTCGTTGGCCTGCATCCATAACTGTTCCAAATCACCTCTTTCTCAATAACAATGAAGCCGCCGAGTACTTGTTGTTGAGTTGGCCCTTGGGTCTAGTACTGTTAGCTCGAGGAGGTCTGCCGCGCTACTTGTCGTTAATCACCTGGGGG
>JABABF010000278.1 GCA_014238345.1 Gammaproteobacteria bacterium | reverse complement strand
TCAAGCTGTTGAAAGCGGTCGAGACATGCTTGGACACTGCGCGCGCATTCGTCTTTCGCACTGATATCAAAGCTGCCACCTTCAGCCGTGCCACCAGCCTCATGTACTAGGCTCTTGGTTTCATCAATTCCCGCTTGATCAAGATCACAGAGGAAGACGCTGGCTCCCTCGCTAGCCAGTCGCAACGCTGTGGCGCGCCCGATGCCCCGGGCGGCACCAGTGACAATGGCGACTTTGTCTATGAATCGTTGTTGTTCAGGCATGATGAATGGGCTCTGATGGGGGTGGCGATGCTCTTTTGAGTTGTCGAGTGCTACAGTGACTGTAGCAACACCGAAACAGCTATGTTTGCTATTATAGGTGTATGCATTGTTTGATTGCAGTGGCAAAGTGGCGTTGGGCTCTGGCGCTAGGCATAGTAGCGCGCCGAGGTACACGATTGGCTGTCAATGATTACTTCGCCGAGCGAGCTGAAGAGGTGGTGCGTGGTCTGTGCGTTGCAGGTGGCTCCACAATGGCCAACAGGAGTGACTGTGTCAGCTGATATCTGTGAGCCAGCGATGCTGAGTGCTATGGTTGACTCCACACCAAACCACACGAAATTACACAGCATGCCTCAAATCAGTGGACATCATGGTCAACTGCGTTTGCTTCGGTTTAACACTGGGATATCTGCGGATCGTATCCGAGTAGGGCATCTGGAAACCCTTGTTGATGTGCTTGCCGCTGTTATCTATCTGGCCTCGGCGGAAGCCAGCTGGGTCATCGGGTCGGCGCTGCCAGATCAACGGCGGCGGCAGTATTGTCAGCGCCTGAAGGCGATGCTGTCATCTCCTGTGGAAGAGTTGTGCTGATGACTGCTCCTGATGAGGGATCACCGCGCCCGCAGCTGAGCGTTCCTAGTTTGCTGCTTAGCGAAGAGCAGCGCCTGTTGCAAAATTCAGCGCGCGACTTCATCGCTGCCGAGGCTCCGTTGTCGGCCTTGCGCGCCCTGCGCGACAGCGGCGCTGAGCTCGGCTACTCCGAGTCGTTGTGGCAGGCTATGGTGGCATTGGGCTGGCCCGGGGTGCTGTTGCCGGAGTCAGCCGGCGGCTCAGATTTTGGGCACACTAGTTTTGGTCTGCTGATGGAGGCGACCGGGCGCTCTCTGGTCGCCTCGCCACTGCTGATCACAGCGGGGCTCTGTGCTCCTCTGCTCTGCGCAGCTGGCAGCTCGAGCTGGGAGCGGCAATTGGCGGCTGTGGTGCGCGGTGAAATGACCATGGCACTGGCCTTGGACGAGCAACCACAGCACGCTCCGCTACACACCGCCTTAGCAGCTGAGCGTAGCACCAACGGTGGCTACACTCTGAGTGGGAGGAAACTCTTTGTGGTCGATGGTCGTAGCGCGAGCCACTTGCTGGTGGTGGCGCGTGAGGTCGGTGAGCCGGGCAGCGCACAGGGTCTGACGCTATTTTTGATCGACGCAGCCACTGCTGGCATCCACCGCCAGAGCGCCGTGATGATCGACAGCCGCGATGCCTGCGACATTGACTTCGATAGTGTGGTCGTGCCGCCCTCTGCCATGGTCGGTGAGCCGATGGCGGGCTGGGAGCTACTTGCGCCAGCGCTGGACCGTGTCTGCGGCTTGTTAGCGGCGGAGATGCTAGGTAGTGCGCGCGCTGCTTTTGAGCTCACAGTGGCCTATATGAAGGAGCGTCGGCAGTTCGGGGAGTTGATCGGCAGTTTTCAAGCCTTGCAACACCGTGTCGCCCACCTATTTGCTGAGCTGGAGCTGACTCATTCCGGGGTCTATGCGGCGCTACGCGCACTGGATATGGGTGCTACCGATTGCGCCGAGCGGATCAGTGCCGCCAAAGTTCGCGCTGCCGACACTTTCATGGAGGTGGCGGGCGAAGCCATCCAACTGCATGGCGGCATTGGGATGACGGATGAGCTGGACATCGGCTTCTACTTCAAGCGTGCCCAAGTGGCGGCGCATACTTGGGGTGACAGTGCTTTCCATAGAGCACGCTATGCCGACATATTAGGGGTATGATTCCCTGGGCATGCCGGATATAAATCGCATACTTGTGCACAGAAGTATCAGGATGCCAAGCAGCTTGCACACAGTTCAATTTCAGTGTATTATAGAAACAGATGAGGCGGGATTTACGCACAACCCCAACCCATTGCCGGATAAAAATCACCCATTTAGATTAGAGCTGTTACTATGATTTACTGCTATTTTCTGTCTAGTGCTTGGACTTGCTTGTGAAGTTTCGCTCTGGCTTGAGCAGTGCTGGAACCTGGTTAGCCATGCCAAGGCACCCTGAAAAGTTACGCGGAATGCTTTTCATAAGTATTTTGGGGTATAATTTACTCATAAGACTCACTGTTGACTTTTGATTTTTTTGTGTTACAATAACGGAAGTTCTGGTGGATGAAGTGCGAAAAAATGAAACTGTGTTGGAGGATCTCAATGGAAATTTTTGACCTTATCGTTACGCGGTGCCTATTTGGAATCATGTCTGCATATCGCGGTGTGGTTCAGTGGGTGGTCTACTCTGCATTCTGGTGTGTGCATATGGCGCATACATTGAACCCCAGCGGCCAGAGGTTTGCATTTTAGCGATGATAGAGGTACTATTGTGGCGGTGTTCGCCAGTGGTTGACCTATACAACAGCAATGGTGTGTGGCGTGTAGGGTCACTATATGGTTGTTGGTTGTTTGGGTTTTTTATGGTATGCAGACAGGCAGGTGCAGTTGTGCTCGAATGTAGTGCCAGTGGTGATCGACGTGAGCCGAATCCCATAAGCAATCAAACAACACAAACAACAGCAATGCAACAATTTTTGATGAGTGAGGTTTTAGAGCATTGAGCGTAGCAAATAGCGATAGCCGGCATATTGTCGGCCTCAGCCAATTATTGACTGGTCAGTGGATGCGAACCACATCCACGACCGTGCCACCAGAGGAGCGTGTTGCCCAGACTCGGCATGCTCGGCCTCGGCCTCGGTATAGTCGGATAGCCCGAATAGCCAGTGCGCTCGGTGATTGCTCGGCATCGGCGCTAGCCGTCTGTCGTGCCATATTTGACACAGGTGGCTCTACTACTACTGCACATGGTCGTCGCTCGGTGTCAGGTGTTGTGCCAGGTTTTGTGCCAGGTTTTGTCGCCACCGTGATAGCGACTGTGGTGCTCGTTGCGTTGCCGACAATGGCCACAGCGCAGACGGTAACCTCACTGGAGGTCAGCTTGTCTACGAGCATTGACATTGAGCCGGGCATCACCACCATTGGGCTGTCATACACTGTGCGGGATAACGAGGGCAACGTGATTTCTGCGCCAAGTGCAGATGGTTCCTTTTTTAGCACCTTTACTGTCACCACAGTGTTGCCGGATGGCCGCATTATTTCTGATGGTGTGAC
>JABABF010000277.1 GCA_014238345.1 Gammaproteobacteria bacterium | reverse complement strand
GCCGCCTGATTGCCTATCCGGTTGACATGCCCTATCACTATCGCCGCGCGGCCGCCTACCCAGCCGCGTATCTCAAAGCGCACGGCAGCGCAGTGCCCAGCACGCACCAGGCACTCCCCGTTGGCATCGCAATAGTCAGCGGGCGCAGGCCACTTTTCGTAGACCGTGTCCACGCGCTCCAATTCGGCTCGCAACTGGTCGGCGATTAGGTAGATCGTCGACCCCCAAGCGTAAATCAGTAGCTCTGGGTCCTCTAATAGCCCCTTGGTCGACAGCGGCGCATTGAGCGCCATCGGCACATAGGCCGAGCCCGCATAGCTGGAATAGTCCAGGATCTCTTGGATGCGCAGTGTGTCAACGCGCCCGCAAACCCCAGTTAACAGTAGCGGCAAGATGTCATTCATAAAACCCGGGTCGATGCCGGTGGTAAAACAACTGCGAGCGCTGGCCTCGCAGGCCGCCTGCACGGGTGCCCACTCCGAGGGTGAGACCTTCGGTGATTTGTGATACACCCACGGCGACATCGCGGTGGAAACCACATGTTTGCCCGCACGCAACGCCTTGATGTGGTTGTCGCGGTTCACCCCCGCCTGCTCTGCCGTGGGGCCGTAGTAGGCCACGGCAGCGGCCGCCGTGCTCAATACCGCATCCACATCATCGCTGGCGAGCAAGCCGATGGGCGCACGACCGATCAATGTGCCCGCATCCACACCCGATTTGTCGGGATTGTGGACAATCACCCCCACCAACTCATACAGTGGGTTGTCAAGCAGCTCGCCAAGCACCATCTTGCCAACCACACCAGTACCCCAGACAATCACCCGATAGGGCTCTCTCAGATCAGCCTCTGCCCTGCTTATAGCCGCTTTAGTCATCTGTTACACCCGATTTGCAAACTCAATCTACTTCTAATATAAGCGGAGTATAGATGCTATTGTGCCCGCTCAGCACAGCGGGCTGGTAGCGGCTCTATGCTCGCTCATACTTGACACCACAAGTGCCAAAATCTAGAATAATAAGGCAACTGTAGTAGCCGCCCCACAACAAACACTAGTAGAGGAATAACCATCATGTCCCTAGCCGGATCCAAAACCGCCGATAACCTCAAAGCAGCCTTCGCCGGTGAAAGCCAAGCCAACCGTCGCTACCTGTATTTCGCCACCAAAGCAGATATTGAGGGCAGTCCCGATGTGGCCTCGATCTTCCGTGCCACCGCCGAGGGTGAAACCGGTCACGCCCATGGCCATCTTGAATACTTAGAGGCGGTCGGCGACCCGGCCACCGATCAACCTATCGGCGCCACCGAGCAGAACCTGCGCTCGGCTATCTACGGCGAGACCCACGAGTACACCGATATGTACCCGGGCATGGCCAAAACAGCGCGTGAAGAAGGTTTTGATGAGATCTCCGACTGGTTTGAGACGCTGGCCAAAGCCGAGCGTAGCCATGCGGGCAAGTTCCAGAAAACGCTGGACAGCTACCTCGCTGGCTGATCTCTAAAACCTCCGCCACCACTGTAATGCCAGAGCCTAATGGGTGTCTGGAGCAGTGAGCGAACAACCCGTCCCCACCCCCGAGCAGACAAGCGAAGGCGGTCTCAAAGCCCCAGTGCGCCACCCGGTGCCATGGCGCGAGGAGGCTTTTTACAATCGAGAAGCACTTGACGAAGAACTAGAGCGCGTCTTTGATATCTGCCATGGCTGTCGGCGTTGTTTCAGTTTATGCGCCTCCTTTCCGACACTCTTTGACCTCGTCGACGAATCTTCCAGCGGCGAACTCGACAGCGTAGACAAAGGCGATTACGCCAAAGTCAGCGAGCAATGCTTCCTGTGCGATTTGTGCTATCAGACCAAGTGTCCCTATGTGCCTCCCCACCCGTGGCAGGTGGACTTTCCCCACCTGATGTTACGCGACAAGGCGGCGCGCTTTCGCATCAAGGGAGCCTCGCTGCGCGACCGGCTGATCACCTCAACCTCGGCCATCGGGCGCATCGCCGCCACTCCCGTCCTGAACAGCGCCGTCAACGCCGCCGCCCGTGTGCCCGTGTTGCGCAAAGCACTGGAGAAAACAGCGGGTATTGATGCCCGCGCCCGCCTGCCGCGCTACGAGTCGCGTCATCTGGGCAAGCGCTTGAAAGACCCCTGCCCGCCCGCAGGCGAGGCACGGCCAGCCGG
>JABABF010000276.1 GCA_014238345.1 Gammaproteobacteria bacterium | reverse complement strand
CGCTTCCTCCGGCAACTGCACCACCACTGTACCAGTCACGTGATAGCCCATGCTGTTCTTGCCTTTTACATCCAGAGTCACTACCCGCTCCAGCACATCCAGCGCCATCACCTCACCACGTAGCGTCATCTGATCGCCCGGGAAATTTGGCACCCCCAATTTGATCGCCACTCGCTTGAGCCGCGCTGTAGAGCCCGCCCAATCCGTCACATAGCGACCCACCAAGCCGTTGGTGGTCAGAATATTCATAAAGATATCCGGCGACCCCAGCTCTTGGGCGAAAACCTTGTCGTGGTGTACGGGGAAAAAATCACCCGAGGCCAGCGCCCCGCCGACGATCAGTTTAGGAGTGATGTCCAGCACCAATTCCGGCAGTTCATCGCCCACCGACAGCGCCTCGAAATTCGCCCCCGCCAGCAAGGTCGCCGCACCGCTCACAGCATCCCATCCCAACAGCTGGCCACGCAACGCCTATCCCAACGCACTCCACCGCCGCCCATTACAAGACCTCCAGCGGCCGGAACTGGGGCAGTATCAAGCCCTCCTCCACCTCTTCAAACACCGTCTGCACCGCCATACCGATCTGTACATCGCGGCGCTTGATGCCGACCAGATTGGCGACGAGGCGCGGCCCCTCCTCCAAACTCACCAAAGCGATGAGGTGTGGGTAGTCAAAAGGTGGTATCTCTGGATAGTGCATCACCACATAGCTATATAACTCACCGCGTCCCGAGGCCAGCGACACCTCCCAGTCCAGCGAGCGGCAGTGAGGGCACATCGGCCCCGGTGGATGGCGCAACACCCCACAACCACCACAGCGTTGCAAGCGTAGCTCGCCCGCATCCACACCCTCCCAAAAGTAGGCATTGTCGCGATTGCGCACTGGACGCATGCGTCGCATTCCACGAGGCAGTTCTGCCGCCGCCTCGCCACCACCAGTAGCGGCACTATCATCCGTGCCGTGTGCTCGGAACTGCAATATCCGCCAGCGCATATGCCCGACCACCTCGTCGCGCTGGTTGTAGTAGGTACACAGCTGAGTGATGAAGAAGCCCGTGCCCAGTGCAGTGGTCTTCTCCTCGGAGATGTGCTCCAGATGGGCGCGGTGATAGATGGTGTCGCCCTCCTCCACCACCCGCTCATAATCCTGCTCTGAATTGACGGCTAGCGTGCTGGGATAGCCCGCCTCACGCAGTGTCATGATCACAGCAAAAGGATTGCGAGCATCAGAACTGGGCGGGCCACTATCGGTGTAGCCGGGCATATTCCAAGCCTGCATCATCGTCGGCGGGGCAACCACACCCTTGGTGTCATAGCCCGCTGCCTGCGCCGCCTCAGGGTCGGTGTAGATGGGATTTTTATCCCCCATCGCCTCGCACCAGTGGCGGATCATCGCCGCATTGACCTTCTCCCAACCATGAAAGGGGCCGAACTCTTCGCCAAGTAGCGACTCAAAATCGAAATCCTGATCACTCATGCCTCTATGATATAACCTAATAAAATCCTGATTTACGGATCATTCGGAGCAAACAACAAGCCAATAGTGTGCTGAGAGCCTACAATCCAAGCTGCCTTCTGCAATCTCTGGAGCTCTGGTAGCCAAAGAGTCGGTAGAGTGTACTATTCAGATCTTTCCTAAGCATCACGCTGAGATGTCGTGGAGGATCAACACCGAAGCGAGTAGGAAGCCTGCTACGGCTGAGCAGTCTAGGAATAGCAATCATGAAATTACAGGTACAACCTCTGGAAAATGTCGGTGCCGAAGTGCTCGGTTTCGACCTCAATGCACCACTGGATACGAGCACAGCCAACACCTTGGAGGCGCTGTGGCGAGAACATGCCATCCTGCTGTTCCGCAACCAAGACATCACCCCCGAGCGCCAGATTGAATTCAGCCGTATCTTCGGCTCGCTGGAACTGCACCCACTGAAGGTCAAAACCTCGGCAGAGTATCCAGAGCTGTTTGTACTAGAGAACGGCGGCGAGATGGACCGGCACCAGAGCGCCAGCTACCACGGTGAGACCATTGTCGGTCGCCTCGACTGGCATATGGATTTACATTACACGGCCCGTCCGAACCGCGGGGCACTATTGCGCGCCGTAGTGGTCGCCGACGAGGGTGGTCAGACTGGCTTCGGCGACTTGGCCAAAGCCTACGATGCACTGGACGAGGACACCAAAGCGCTACTGAGCAACATTGAGGTGGCCTACCGCTTCAATGTACAGCGCCTACAGATGCGCTTCGTCGACAACGATGGCTATCAACCCGGCCCACATAGCCCCAAAAAACCCTCCGACTTGGGCTTCCCAGATTTTGATGATTCCATCTACCCCGCCGTAGTCGAGCACCCAGTGACTGGTCGCAAAGTATTAGAAATCGTCGAGCAGTTCTTAGACCGCATCGTCGACCCGAGTCGGGCTGGGCTGGATGACAGCGCTGCAGATGCGCTGTTGCGGCGACTGGTCGCCCACACCCGCCAAGCGGAGTTCCACTACTTCCATAGCTGGCAACCCGGCGACATGATCTTGTGGGATAACTGGCGAGCCATGCACTGCACCACCGGCACCAAACCCGGTGTCCACCGGCTGATCAACCGCACCACAATCGCTGGCGATGTCGCCCTAGGGCGACAAGTCGCACGAGCCGCCTAAGGAGAGCACATTAAGGGCATGCAAAAATTTGAGGGGATCAACGAGCAGATGCTACGGCAGTTCGCACCGCGCCCAGGACAGCGCACACTCCTGCCAGAAATGAGTGAACAAGCCAAGGTGGCGCTGATGTGCCGGGTGCTGTTCAAAGAGGGTTGGAATGAGCACATTGCCGGTCATATCACCCATCGACTACCCAACGGCAATATCTTGGCCAACCCCTGGGAATTGGCTTGGGACGAGGTATGCGCCCGCGACATCCTGACATTGGATGGCCAAGGACAGGTAATTGAGGGCGATTGGAACATCACCCCCGCCATTCACTTGCACATCCAGCTGCACGATAGGCGCCCTGATGTGCAGGTGGTGTTGCATCACCACCCACACTGGAGCGGTCTGTGGGCCAGCATGGGTCGGGCACCGCCAGTCTACGACCAGAGCTCGGCCTATGTTGCTGGAGAACTGCCAGTCCACGATGAATACGGCGACACCTTCCGTGAGGCCGACACTTCGCTGGCCGCCATCAAGGCGCTGGGTGATGCCAAGTGGGCGCTACTCGCCAACCACGGCACACTGATTGTCGCCCGCGACCTGCGCCAAGCGCACCTGCGTGCCGCCACACTGGAATGGCGCTGTATGAGAGCCTGGCAAGTCGAATCCGCTGGCGGCGGGGCGGCGCTGTCCGAGGAAGAAATTGCCAAGGCTGGCATCGCCGACGACAATGGCATGCCATTCCTATTTGAGGCGATGGCGCGGCGCGAGCTGCGAGCCGACCCCACTATCCTCGACTGACACACCCCGATCGCCGACATAAGGACAAGGCTCAGCTTATGCCGATGATCGACAACCAAGACCCGCGCCAGTGCCATTTGGGGCGCATCTTGGCCTACCAAGCGGTTGAGGACGGCGACCACGACTTTCTGATCTTTGACCAAGAACACTACAGCTATGCACAGGTCAACACACTGGTCAATCGCGTGGCACACGGTCTGCACCACCTCGGCATCAGCCCCGGCGAGCGCCTCAGCTGCTACTTAGATAGCTGCCCAGAATATGTGCTACTGGCGCTGGCCGCCAACAAGCTTGGAGCCATCTGGATTCCGGTCAACACCGACTACAAGGGCGAGTGGCTACGCGATACCCTAGAGCGTAGCCGCCCGCGGCTGGTCGTCACCAACCGCCGCCTACTGCCCCGCCTGATGGAAATATCCCCTACTCTAGGCGTGGAGCATATCTATGTGACACTGGACTCGATTGAGGAAGGAGCAGTGCAAGCCTTTGAGGACAGCGGTCTCCAGCTGCCCACACCGGCGCGAGCGTTCTTCGAACTACTAGCCGACGACGACAGCGAACCCGACCTGTCGACCTTCTCACACAGCGATACCTGCGCTGTGCTGTGGACCTCCGGTACCACGGGTCGCTCCAAGGGCGTGATGCAAAGCCACAATGTCTGGGTGCAAGCTGCCTCAATGGCCAATGTGCCCTACGCACCGCAGGCGGATGACATCATCCTCAATGTCATGCCACTGTACAACTCGGCGGCCTGGGTGACGGCGGTATTTCGCGCCTTGGTTGCCGGCATCAGCTGCGCTGTGGACCCACATTTCTCGGTCGCCAACTACTGGCAGCGTGTGCGTCACTACGGTGCCACGCAGGCCTTTACGCTGGGGGCGATGCACATGTTCCTGTGGAACGCCCCGTCACAGCCCGACGATGCCGACAACCCGATGCGGGTGATGCAAATGGTGCCAATACCCGACGATGTACGCGCCGGTTTTTCCAAGCGTTTCGGAGTGCGTACCATCGGCCCGGGGATGTCGCAGAGCGAGGCGATGATGCTACTCTCGCAGAGCTTCGAAAAGCCCGGCGGCTGGCCACCCAACTGCTGTGGTAGCCCAGTGCCGGACATGGAGCTGCAGCTGGTGGATGAGAGCGGTGCCGAGGTGCCCTTCGGCGAGTCGGGTGAGCTGTGGGCGCGTCCACGCCGCAAGCACATCATCTTCAACGGTTACTTGGACGACCCCGATGCCACAGCGGCAGCCTTTGACGGTGAGTGGCTAAAAACTGGCGACATGCTACGGCGCGATGCCGACAACAACTACTTCTTTGTAGACCGCAAGAAGGATGCCGTGCGCTACAAGGGGCGCAACATCTCTACCTACGAGGTGGAAGCGGTGGCGCGCTCGCACCCGGCCATCGCCGACTGCGCGGCCTTTGGCATCCCATCATCCGAGTTGGAGAGTGAGGACGAGCTGAAGTTGAATGTGGTGTTCAAGAAGGGAGCCTCGGCAAGTGAAGAGGAGCTGGCACAGTTCATCAACGACCGGGCTCCGCATTTTTTTGTGCCGCGCTATATTGAACTGGTAGATTCACTGCCCTACACCCCGACCAACAAAGTACAGAAATACCAGCTGCGTGAAATCGGCATCACTGCACAGACTTGGGATCTGCAACAATCAAACTACCAAGTGCAACGCTGAGCGCACTAGAAACACCGCCATGACCATCACCAGCCGAGATATAGAACTGCCCGCAGAAGACAGCACAACGCTGTGTGCCCACATGGCGTGGGATGACGACATGCAGGGGCGGCGACCGTGTGTGCTGGTCGCCCCCGATGTCTACGGCCTGCACCCCGGGTCGCTATACCGTGATCGGGTGCGCGAATTAGCGGCGATGGGCTATGTGGGTTTTGCTATGGATGTCTACGGGAAGCAAGAGAAAACCAACACCACCGAGCAGGCGATGGCGGTGATGGGGCGCTTCACCGCAGACCGCCCCCTGTTGCAGGGGCGACTGATGCTCAATCTCGAAGCAGCGCAACGCCAAGCCGAAGTCCAAACCGAGCGCATGGCCGCCATCGGCTACTGTTTCGGCGGCCTGTGTGTATTGGACTTGGCTCGCATCAATGCGCCGCTACTCGGTGTCGCTAGCTTCCACGGCCTGCTGAGCGCACCCGACAACACCGACGGACAGCGTAGCGCGGTCAAGGTGCTGGTGCTGCACGGCTGGGACGATCCACTGGTGCCACCAAGCCAAGTCGTGGATTTGGGCACCGAGCTGAGTGAGGCCGGCACGAACTGGCAGCTGATCTCCTACGGTCACACCAAACACGCCTTCACCAACCCCAATGCCAACGGGATGAACAGTCCAGATTACGCCGCCTACAGCCCAGTCGTGCAACGCCGCTCGTGGCAGGCGCTGGAGAGTTTCTTGGGCGAACTGTTTGATGACGACTAGAGCAGCTCAGGGAGCCTGCCCACCTCCCCCGACCACAGTGTCCATGCCTTTATGGAGCCTGCTCCCATGAGTCGCCAGCCCCTCGGAAAACTCGGTGTCTGGGCCTTTGTTGACCATCTGTCGGCTCCCGATGCAGTGGCTTTCGCCCGCCAAGTCGAGGCTTGGGGCTACCCTGCACTATGGCTACCAGAGGCGGTAGGACGCGACCCCTTTGCCGTCATCGCTCACCTCGCGGCCCACACTGAGACGCTGGTCTTCGCCAACGGTATCGCTAATATCTATGCCCGCGATGCCATGGCGATGAATGCCGCTCACAAGAGCATCGCCGAGATGGCCCCGGGACGCTTTGTGCTCGGCCTCGGTGTCTCCCATGCCCCAATGGTCACCGACCTGCGCGGCCACGACTACGGCAAGCCAGTGTCGACGATGCGTGCCTATCTAGAGCGGATGCAGAAATCAATGTACTTCGCCCCGCAGCCCGAACACGAGGCACCTATCGTGCTGGCCGCACTACGCAGCAAGATGCTCCAGCTAGCAGCCGAGCAAACCGCTGGCTGCCACCCCTATTTCGTGCCACCCGAACACACCGCTCGTGCCCGTCAGATACTCGGTGCAAAGCCCTGGTTATGCCCGGAGCAGATGATCATGCTAGAGAGTGATCCCGCCAAAGCACGAGCGGCGGCGCGCAAGCAGATGGGGGTGTATGTCGCACTGCCCAACTACCGCAACAACCTACTAGAGCTGGGCTTCGCCACCGAGGACTTCGAGGAGGGCGGTAGCGATAAGCTGGTAGATGCCATCGTCGCCTGGGGCGACGAACGAGCCATCCGAGAGCGCCTGCAGGCACACTGGGATGCTGGTGCCGACCATGTCTGCGTACAAGCGCTACGCAATGACGGCGAAGCGGGCGTGGATACTGAACTGCTAGCGCTACTGGCACCCAACTCAGACTGACGGCGCACCGCAGTTCGTATCAGGTTGCGTTGACAGCCCCCACTCACCTCGCTATAGTGCCAAATCCACACTTTCACTAAATAATCAGGTTCCGTTTGATGGAAAAATACCTCGTCGTCTCTTCGGACTGCCACGCTGGTCTGCCGTTAAAGCAGTACCGCGACTATCTCGACCCCAAATATCGGGAAACGCTTGATGCCGCCGCCCCGATTGAACTCGCCCTCGCCGACCGCGCCTCCGAAACCTTCCTGATCAAGGAAATTAACGAAGAGTGGCGCAAGGGCATAGAGACCGAGCTCACTGGTGCTTGGGATCACGAGCAGCGCATCAAGGTGCTCGATCGCGATGGTATCGCCGTCGAGGTCATGTTCCCAGATGGTGTCACCGAGATCAATACCCCGCCCTTCGGCGCTGGCATCAGTCTAGATACCACCGAAGAGATCGTCCCGGAGTTGCAGTGGGCTGGCGCACGAGCGCACAACCGCTGGCTGTCCGAGCTGTGTGCACAGTCGCCCGAACGACACATTGGTCTCGCTATCGTGCCAGTGTGCTGGGATATTGAGGATGCGGTGGCGGAAGCCCGCTGGGCTCACGAGAACGGCCTCAAGGGGGTGCTGTTGCCACTGATGACACGCCACCACCACAGTTACAACCACCGTTACTACCACCCCTTCTGGCAAATCTGTGCAGACCTCGGCTTGGTCGTACACTTCCACTCGGGTTCCGCCCCCCGCGAGCAGTACTTCGGGCCACAGTGGCCAGAGATCTCCGACCCCGACTGCATAGGTGCCGTGGGCACCTACATCACCGAAGTGCTGTGGTGGACTTACCGCCCGTTGCACTTCATGATCTGGGGAGGGGTCTTTGAGACCTTCCCAGAACTGCGTGTCGTCATTACCGAGACCGGCACGGGCTGGATGGTGCCACCGTGGCTACGACTGATGGATCACCACTACAACGACACCGAGTTCTCAAACAAGATGGGGGACTTCACCTCCCACTTGTCGATGGCTCCCTCGGAATACTTCCGCCGCAATGTTGCTATCGGTGCCAGCTGCACCTCGCGCGCCGATGCCGAGCTGCGCCACGAGATCGGCTTGGAGCAAATGATGTGGGGTAGCGACTACCCGCATCCCGAAGGCAGCTGGCCGCACTCTCACGACCAAATGCTACGCGCCTTCAGCGGCCTGCCAGACAACGAGATCGCTTTGTTGCTAGGCGAAAACGCCGTGCGCTTTTACCGCTTAGATCGAGACGCACTCTTGCCAGTGGTCGAGCGCATCGGTCCCGCCAAGAAAGACTTCTCCCCAGGGCCGAATGCTGGACACTGAAGCCGACTCTATCAGCCAACAAATTCTATCTAAGCGCCTGATGGAGGCATTAGAAAATGAGCAATGATTACTTTAGCGGCAAAGTCGCGGTCATCACGGGTGGTGCCAGTGGTGTCGGGCGATCACTGGCCTTTGCTCTGGGGCGGCGTGGCGCGGCAGTGGCGGTCGGTGATGTGGATGCCAAGGCGTTGGGCGACACCGAAACGGCGCTACATGACGAAGGCATCACCGCGCTGGTGCAACACTGCGATGTCAGCTCTCCAGAGAGCCTCAAAGCGATGGCCGATGCCACCTTGGCTGCACACAGCGGCGGCATTGATATCGTCTTCGCCAATGCGGGCATATCCGCTGGTGAGAGCGGCAAAATGTGGGAGTATTCAATGCACGACTGGCAGTGGTGTCTAAATGTCAATATGTGGGGGCCGATCCACTCAATCAACGCATTCATGCCCATCCTGATCGCTCAAGACCGTCCGGCGCACTTTTCTATCACTGGCTCTGGCAACGGCGCTTTCTTAGTCTATCCAGACGCACCTATCTACACCGTCAGCAAGGCCGCTGTACACGCTATCACCGAAGGTTTACACTACCAGACGCTGGACACACCCGTAAAAATCCATGCCCTGTTCCCAGGGCCACATGTGGTCGAAACTGGCCTGTTCAACTCTGGGCGGGTGCGCCCAAGCGAATTCGTCAAACCCGGAGCCACCGACAAGAACGAAAGTGGCATTAGCTCGGTAGATGACATGAAGCGCATGGCGGCAGAATACGGCATGGAGTTGGAGACCACCCATCCGGATGAGGTCGCCGCCAATGCCCTGCGTTGCATGGAGAGAGGGGATTTCTGGATGATGGAGACGACACCAGAGACCGAGGCCAAGTTCGAGCGACGCCATCAGATGATTATGCAGCGCCAAAACCCAGTACCCGAAGTGGTCGGCACCTAGCGCTTTCACTGCTCTCGCACATCACCCACACTCGACTAAGGAGCCCACCATGGCAGCGCCCAAACAAAAATCGACAGAGCACAGCATCCAGCCCATGGTGGAGGGCGTATTGCGACCCCGCCCGATAGGCGACCAGCTGTTTGCACCCGAACAGGGCGGCACACCAGCAGTAGAAAAGATCGATACCACCACGATTGGAAAGCGCGCACCACGCTACGAGATGCCGATTCCATTGGGCTGGTTCTGCGTCGCCTACAGCGATGAGCTGGCACCCGGCCAAGTGGTGCCACTGCGCTATTTTGGCGAGGATCTAGTATTGTTCCGCACCGAATCGAAAGTCGCGCAAGTCATGGATGCTCACTGCCCGCACTTGGGGGCTCATCTGGGCTATGGCGGGCACATCAACGGCGAGACCATCGCCTGCCCATTCCACGGTTGGCGCTTCAACAGTGGCGGCGAGTGCGTCGAAGTGCCCTATGCCTCGCGAAAACCAGCCAAAGTGGCCACGGGGCAATGCATCTACAGCTACCCCACTGTGGAGCGTAATCACATGATCTGGGCTTGGTACCACCCGCAACGCGCCGCGCCAAGTTTTGAGGTTGAGGAAGTCTCCGAGACCACCGACCCCAACTGGACACCTTACGATCGCTTCGAGTGGAGCATCCGCACGGTGCTCCAAGAGGCCGCCGAAAACGGGGTCGACACCGCACACTTCGTCTATGTGCACTCGTCGGCGGGCATACCCAAAGGTGTTGTCACACTGGACGGCCCCCGGCGCAGTACCGATGTGGTCTCCCAGAACTCGCCGATCAACGAGCACGGCAAACGCGACTTGGAGACCCTCATGCCGATACGCCTGCTGACCAAAAACTGTGGCCCCGGCCAAACGATGCAGTGGTTTTACTACAACTGCGAGACGGTGATGATCGGCACAGTCACACCCATAGACCACGAACACATCCACCTGCGTTTTGCCTTCACCCAGCCTAAGGCGCAGTCCAGTGCCGAGGCGGTGATGGCCAAGGGCATCATCGACAACGTGGTGGAGCAAGTCGGTCAGGATATTCCTATCTGGGAACACAAAAAATACCAGCCCAAACCGGCTCTGTGCGATGGCGATGGGCCGATTGCACAGTACCGCAAGTGGTTCCAGCAGTTCTATGTCAGCTGAACCGCTACACCAACCATCCACACTACCACCATTGCAATTGAGAGGAAGACACCATGTCCGACACCAGCAACCCACAAATCAACCCAGGTGACATCGGCAATTGGCCGATGTTGAAGATTGCCTATCAGACAGATGCCGATAAACTAGCGGCGCTGTTGCCGCCAGGCATTGAGCCCGGTGCCACGCCACAGGTGAACCTGACCCTCTACAACTATCCGGTAAACAACGAGCCAGAGTTCGGTATCGTCACCACTATTGAGGCCGACTACAACGGCATGGCGGGCAAGTATGCGCTGGGCTACGGCATCGACCAAGAGGCCGCCATCTTCAATAGCCAGCAGCGTAACGGGCAGCCCAAGTACCCCTGCGACACCACCTATTTCCGCTTCGGCGATCAGGTGGAGGCCAAATGTAGCCACCATGGCTACACCTTTGTGGAGTTCAGCGGCAAGTCTACTGCCGTTGAGGAGAACCCACCACAGTACGAGGAGAACGAGTGGTGGATCAAGGTATCAATGGCTGCTGGGATGATGCCGACCGAGGCCTACGACTACCCGCCGCATGTGGTGCGAGTGCGCAGCGTTTACGGCACCGCACGCTACGAGCGCGTTGAGGGGACGCTGAAGCTGGGGGACAGCCCATGGGATCCGATTGCCGAGCTACTGCCGATGCGCAGTGCGGCCACCGCTCACCTGTGGACCCCGATCTTCATGGATCGAGGTATCAACACCGAGGGTGCGCTAGATCCGGCGGGATTTTTGCCCTTTGCCGATATGATCGGCGGCTCACGCTGGCCGGGGCAGAATGGTGGGCCGAAGGCGAGCGGGATGCAACGGGCGGCATGAGGGGGCTAGATCGGGGCTAGCTCCAAAGCGGAAAACAACCTACCGTTGCAGGTGGCGGCGGGTGGATGCTAACTATTTTGTGGGCGGATGGGAGTCGAACGCGTGCGCCATCCGCTCCATCTGCTTTATCAACCAATCGTGTTGCTCTTCTCGGTAATTTTTATTCGCTGGATCGGTGCGTTCTCCGGCTTCTTTTTTGCTGGTAATAAAAACTGATTGTGCATCGCTTACAGTCCCTGAATCCCAATGCAAGACCTGACCATAAGATGCCTCTATAGCTTTTTTGTTTTTTTCCAACTTTTTGAAATGGTATCTTGAGTTCTTTACAGATATTTCCAAATCAACGGCCATGAACTTCTTTCTAATACTTGCACGGGCATACAGATAGAATCCGCCACCCAGAGAAAAAATACAAGCATTCTTTTTATTTGGGGCTCTCTGCTTCTTGACTCTACGTTGAATCACGTCAACCCAATAGTCAGGATAGATATCTTCGGCTTTCATATTAAATATCCATCAGTAGTTGCTAACCGAATAGGAATCATGCGCACATACACAGCCACTATTCCTCACTATCTGGAGGGAGTGGCAAATCTTTTATGCGCGCATTGAACGCTCTTT
>JABABF010000275.1 GCA_014238345.1 Gammaproteobacteria bacterium | reverse complement strand
CCGCTACAAGGCCTATTTTTTGGGGCGCAATCCTTACCAGAAATTACAATATTGTTTTCGAAACAAGTTTTGTATGAAGCCGGTTGAACAACCTACTTGGTTGAGCCACCATGTCAATGCGCTAGTATTGGCTCATCGGAAGCTATTATCATTGCCGGAATACAGCCATCTGAATGAGATATGGCCAAAAATAACGCAGTTATCTCTGGATCTGAAATTTGAGGATTTTGTCGCTACGTTGCCAGCATGCCATTCCTATGATAGCCATCTATGGCCACAGTATTGGCAGACAAATCCCTCTCGGGCTATGCGTGATGCATTTGTTGGGGCACCGATTCTTCGCCAGCGGTGGCGTAAATGGCTCTATTCACTGTTGTTGCCCCGGAGCTTTCCGCGCGTAGATCTGAGGATATTGCACATTGAGGATGCCAGTGATCTGGCGCTACTGGGGCGCGCCATTGGCTGTGATTTATCTTCCCCTGAACATAGGAAAAATAGCACTACTCATATGAGCCATCTACAGGAGGAGACTCGTTATAGTCGCGAGTCGCTGGCGATTGTCAATGAGGTGTATCAAGAGGATTTTCGACGCTTTGGCTATCGGATGTACAACGACCCAGAGGAACTTGAGGTCGCCGGGGCATTTGCTCCAATTAGGCCGCGGGTGGTGTCGTAGTGTGTCGCTGAACTTGAGGCACCGATAAGGTTCCTACGGGTGTTGATGCCAGCTCAGCTATCTGGTCGACGGGCTTGACAGAGGGATCATAGGGCGGGAGAGGGATTTTTCTTTTACACTCTGCTTGACGCAAGCGCTACTAATGAGGACTTTCGATGCGGGTTGTAGTATTACTGTCGGGTTGCGGAGTCTACGATGGAGCCGAGATCCAAGAGAGCGTGTTCACGCTGTTATCACTCTCACAACGCGGCGCCACAGTAGCGTGTCTTGCCCCCAATATTGCCCAGCAGACGGTCATAGACCACTTGTCCGGGGATGAGCAACCAGAGGAGCAACGCAATGTCTTAGTGGAGGCGGCGCGCATTGCTCGCGGCGCAGTGAGTGCGCTTGAGGAGTCTGATCCCAGCGATTTCGATGCGGCCATTCTGCCGGGCGGCTTTGGCGTGGCACGCAATCTCAGCGATTACATCTCAGCGGGTAGTGACTGCAAAGTATTGCCGCAGCTGCAGATTTGGTTGCAAACTTTGCGTGATGCCCGGCGACCGATCGGCTTGCTGTGTATCGCTCCAGTGCTGGCAGCGCGCATCTACGGTGCCGGAGTGAGTTGCACCATTGGCGACGATCCCGGGACGGCGGCAGACATTGAGTCGATGGGTGCCCGGCACCAGAGCTGCGCGGTGGCTGAGCGCTGTATTGACCGTGAGCGCCGCTTGGTCACGGCAGCAGCTTATATGCTCGGGCAGAGTCCCATGGAGGTGTGGCAAAGCGTCGACGGTTTGGTTGCCGATGTGCTGGCCTTGGCTGGCGAGACCTAAAGGCGACGGCTTATGTAGCACCAGCACCGTAGCCAGCCATCATTTGTACTATGCCTATTTTTCTCCATACGGATCCCCCTGCCTAGTGATCAACAACTTCAAGGTGATGTACATGACCTTGCACACTCTGCCACAACTGCATTACTGCACGTTGCGTAAAGCGGTGCGGGTGGCACTGCTCTCTCGTTCGCCTCTCAATGCTTATTGGTTGGTGCGCGATCCCTATCAGCGTTTACAATCCTGCTTTCGCGACAAATTACGCGCCATGCCTGAGCGGATGG
>JABABF010000274.1 GCA_014238345.1 Gammaproteobacteria bacterium | reverse complement strand
ATCTGGAGCCAAACTCTGGTGCCACCCATCATCACCATCAGCTTGTACTTCCTTATTTTTGGTGGTTTTATTGGTGAGCGTATCGGCCAGATGGACGGTCGCCCCTACTTGGAGTTCATCGGCCCAGGACTCATCATACTTTCCATCATAAATAATTCATATATCAATGTTTCATCTTCATTTTTTAGTTTTAAATTGCAGCGAAGTATTGAAGAAATGCTGGTCTCGCCAGCACACCCGCTAAGTATATTGGCTGGTTTTGTACTCGGCGGCGTATTCCGTGGTTGCCTGGTCGGCCTACTAGCGGCCATGATCGTCTTCTTCTTTGCCCGCCCCACAGTCCACAGCATTCCCCTAACAATCGTAGTAGGCGTAATGACTTCACTGCTGTTTTCCCTAGCGGGTTTTATCAACGGTGCCTACGCCCGCAACTTTGACGATGTCAGTCTCGTCCCCACCTTTGTGCTGATGCCGCTCATCTATCTCGGTGGGGTGTTTTACTCAATAGAAGTGCTGCCAGCATTCTGGCTCAAGGTATCGCTTCTCAACCCCATTCTCTACCTAGTCAACGCACTCCGCTACGGTATTTTGGGCACAGCCGATGTCCCACCTACCTATGCCATTGGCATGACAGCACTGCTGATCATCATCACCACAGCGTTCAGCCTCTACCTGTTACGCGCCACGGGGCCACTGCGGCAATAGCCTGACAATATCTGTTAGAATAATGGCAGTTGTTGATATTGCACTTGTAGCGCATTGGATGTGTCGGCTAGGCTGGCACTGCACAGGGCAGGATACACGGCTTACTTTAAAACACCATTCACCCGCCATTGGAGATGCCCTGAACCATGAGTAGCAACGTTGAGGATGCCGTCAAGAAAATTACCGCTGACAAGTTAGGTGTAGAAGTAGCGAAGATTGATTCCAAGGCTTCGTTTACCGAAGATCTGGGTGCCGACTCATTGGATACAGTCGAATTGGTCATAGCTTTTGAAGAAGAATTCCATACGGATATCTCTGATGAAGATGCCGAGCAAATCACCACTGTGCAAGCTGCTATTGACTATATAAATAAGCGCTTAGCTGAGACCAGCTGAGGCAAATGGATCGCCTAGTGATCTAGCCACCCAATGGTGTTCCACAGGGTCGTCTGTAGTCGCCATAGGCTCTAGAGCCATAGGGTTTACAGCACGCACGGTTATAGGTGTTGAACGATGCGGGGCGAGCGGCGAGTAGTTGTCACCGGTTTGGGGATGGTCTCCCCGCTGGGTCTCAATGTATTAGACACATGGCGATCTCTGCTGGCGGGGCACAGCGGTATTCGACCTATTGCTGCCTTCGATGCCAGTCAGTGGCCGACCCGTATCGCTGGCGAAGTCTGGGATTTTGATCCAGGCGCTTGGGTCTCCCCCCAAGAGGCTCGGCGCTCCGATCCATTCATCCAATACGCCATGGCCGCCAGCTGCCAAGCGCTAGAGGATGCCAAACTGCTACCCGAGCCAGAGCAACCCGAGCGCATCGGTGTCTTCTTGGGCACTGGGGTTGGTGGTATTGGCACCATTGAACAGGCGGTTCACAAATTGACCGATCGCGGCGTACGCCATATTTCACCTTTCACTGTCACCGGTATGGCACACAACATGGCTAGCGGTGCTGTGGCAGTGCGCTGGGGATTGCGTGGCCCCAACCTTTCCATCGGCTCAGCCTGCGCCAGTAGTACACACGCCATCGGCATGGCGGCTCGCAGTATTTGTTACGGCGATGCTGATGCCATGCTCAGCGGCGGTGCCGAGGCTAGCATTACACCAATAGTTGTCGCTTCATTTAGCGCCATGCGTGCATTGTCACAACACAACGACGAGCCAGAGAGCGCCAGCCGTCCATGGCACACCGCACGCGACGGCTTTGTGGTCAGTGCCGGAGCCGGGGCACTGTTATTGGAAGAGCGGGAGAGAGCGCTGCGGCGCGGGGTGCATATTTACGCTGAGCTGGTCGGTTTTGCCGCCACCGACGATGGCCATCATATCACCATGCCACCAGAGGATGGTGCCGGTGCCCGGCGGGCGATGTCGCTGGCGTTGACGGATGCCGCTATCTTAGCGGAGGATATCCAGCATATCAATGCCCACGCCACCTCAACACCGCGCGGCGATGCCGCCGAATCACATGCAATCCGCGCCGTGTTTGGCAAGCAACAAGAGAGCCTCGCCCTCAGCGCCACGAAATCTATGACGGGTCATATGCTCGGCGCAGCGGGCGCGGTCGAGGCGATTTTCACGGTGTTGGCCATCAATGATCAGGTGGCTCCCCCCACCATCAATCTAGATCAACCCGACCCAAGCTGTGTACCTGACAGTGTATCGGGGCAGGCTAGAGAGTGGCCTATACGCCATGCCATCAGTAATTCCTTTGGCTTTGGCGGCACCAACAGCGTGCTGATTTTCCGGCGCAGCGACGACTAAAGCACAGTGGCGCACGGGGTACAGCGCGTAGGCCGCAACGCACTGGCATGCGTGTTACTACTCGGAGTGCTAGCCGCCGCCAATTGGTACTACCTGAACCACCCATTACCCACCGGCGGAGAGGAATTCACTTTCCTCGTGCCAACGGGCGGCTCACTGGCAGAGGTGGTGATGGGACTCAGCGAGCGAGGGATTATTCGCTATCCGGCGCTGTTCACACTGCATGCTCACCTGCGCAAGTTGCATTTGCAGCTCCTCGCCGGGCGTTACCGATTGCCCCCTGATACCACAGCAAGCCAGCTGCTAGCCGCGCTGGGGGAGCTGCCCAATGTCCTAGAGCAAGCCACGCTAGTGGAGGGATGGACGCTGGCTCGCGCCCGTGCCGAGCTGCGCGAGCACGCCATCGGCCAAACACTGGCGGGACTAGATGAGGCAACTTGGCTAGAGCACATCGGCGCAACTGGGTTCCCTGCTGCAGAAGGGCTGTTCTTTCCCGATACCTACAGCTATGCCACCGGCGCGGGTGAGGACATCGTACTGCGCCAAGCGCACCAGCGGATGATGACCGTACTAAATGAGGAATGGGAGGCGCGTGCACCCAATCTACCGTACCAATCATCTTATGAAACTTTGATCGCCGCATCTATTATTGAGCGCGAAACCGGACTCGCAGAAGAGCGCAGTACAATCGCCGGAGTGATCACCAGACGCCTGCAACGCAAGATGCGCTTGGAAATGGATCCCACAGTCATTTATGGTTTGGGCAAGAAATTTACCGGCAAGTTGCGCCGTTCACAGCTGGCTGATGCCAGCAATCCTTACAACACCTACCGCCATGCGGGTCTGCCACCTACCCCGATTTGTCTGCCCGGTCGTGCAGCAATTCACGCGACCCTCCATCCAGACGACAGTGATGCTTTGTATTTTGTTGCTCGGGGGGACGGCAGTCATCAGTTCTCCGCCACTTTGGCACAGCATCGTGCCGCTGTGCGTATTTACCGCGATGGTGCGGGTGCGGCGCAGTGAGCGGGCGTTTTGTAGTTCTGGAAGGGGGCGAGGGCGCAGGCAAAAGCCGTAGTTTGCAGTGCCTAGAAAGCCACTTAGAAAATCGGGGTATTGATGTGATCTGCTCGCGCGAACCGGGCGGCACTCTGTTGGCCGAAGAGCTGCGCCGACTGCTATTGAGCCGCCGCAAAGAAAGCTTAGATCCAATCGCCGAGTTGTTGTTACTCTTTGCCGCGCGGGCTCAGCATCTAGCGCAGCGCATCCGCCCCGCACTGGCGCAAGGAACTTGGGTGCTCTGCGATCGTTTTAGCGATTCCAGCTATGCCTATCAAGGTGTAGGGCGTGGTTTAGGCTCGGCACCAGTGGCACTGCTAGAGCAACTGGTTCAGGGCACATTGCGACCCGACCTAGTCTTACTTTTGGATGTGCCGCCTGAACAAGGTGGTGTGCGCGCCGCCCCTTCCCACCGCCAAGCTGAGTTGATGCTGCCCACTGAGACCGCAGTGAGTGGGGCTCCCGCACTCGCACCCGGCGATCGTATCGGCGAGGAGAGTTTGGCATTTCACCGCCGGGTGCGAGCCTGCTACCTTGAGCGCGCCGCCGCCGACTCCCACTACCGCCTGATCGACGCGAGCCGCCCTTGGGCTAAGGTGCGTAGGCGCTTGAAGCGTGAGCTGGAGCGCCTGCTAGCTATCCCTGCCACATGATGCGGAGTACTGTCTCGGATCCCCGCACGGATGCGGTCTTGCCCACTTGGCTACAGGACATCGCCGTGCAGCTACTCGCTCCCTTTGTGTCGCGACGCGCTCCCCATGCCCTGCTGCTCAGCGCCCCGGAAGGAAATGGCCTACAGGAATTGTGCTCGACCCTTGCCACTCGGCTATTGTGTGAGGTTGCTGATGACGGCATTGACAGCTGCCGTCGTTGCCGTGGCTGTCACCTAATAGCGGCGGGCAACCATCCGGACTTGCGCCTAACCATGCCCGACCCAGACAAAGCCAGCGCCCCGATTACCGTGGCACAGCTGCGCTCGCTGATCGATTTTGTCAACACCACATCGCATCAAGGTGGCTGGCGCATCGCCCTCCTGATGCCCGCAGAGCGTATGAACTCTCAGGCGGCCAATGCACTCCTGAAAAGTTTAGAAGAGCCACCACCGCGACAGCTCTTTCTACTGGCCAGCCACAATCCTTGGCGGCTGCCCCCCACCGTGCGCTCACGTTGCCAACAACATGTGTTGCCCACCCCGACCACAGAGCAGGCACAGCAGTGGCTCGGCGAGCAGGGTCTCAATGCCCAGAGTGCAACTGCCGCCTTGGCCGCCGCTGGTGGCCAGCCCATGACGGCACTGGCACTGTATCAAGATGGCGAGTTGCAACGCCGCGATGCGCGCCGCCACGACTGGGAGCAGTTGCTCGCACAGCAATACACCGCCTCGGCACTGGCCGCCGCCTGGCAAAATGATGCCCAGCGCTCGCTCAACTGGCTAGCCACATGGCTCGCCGACAGTGCGCGGCGTGAGGCTGCAGCTGCCAACAGCAGTACATTGCGCGGTCTCTGTGCGGCCTTTGATGCGGTATCGCATGCCAGCGGCCTGTTGAGTACTACATCTGTTACCAATCTCCGACCGCGTCTAGTACTGGAGGATGTGCTGGAGCAGTGTCTGCGATGTTTGCGGAATCGGCGTACTCATGTTTGAGCAGGGTGTGATCGAGGGCTTTTATGGACGCTCTTGGAGTTGGCCTCTGCGCCATGCGCTGATTCCCTTTATGCGTACCCAAGGCTTTGGCAGCTATATCTACGCGCCTAAATCCGACACCAGACTGCGAGCGCTGTGGCACCGAAATTGGCCGGCACACACACGGCAGGCACTGAGTCGACATCGCGTTGCCTGCCGGAAAGCCGGACTGCGCTGGGGTGTGGGGCTAAGTCCAACATCAACAGACGATGGCGCGGTAGAGCGCCCTGCATTACGTCGCCGCTTAGCTCAGCTGGCGAGCTTGGAGCCCGACCTACTCTGCTTGTTGTTCGACGATAGAAGCATCGCCGATGGCGCAGCAGAGCGGCAAGCCGCGCTGGCCATCGAAGCTCAGCAGCAGCTGGGCACTACGGTGCGACTGATTGTCTGCCCCAGTTACTATTCCACCGATCCAGTGCTGGAGCAAGTTTTCGGCGCTATGCCGCACACCTATTTGGCACAACTCGGTCGCCTTTTGCCGCCTGATATCGGGTTATTTTGGACGGGGGAGACGGTGTGTCGCGCCGAGTTTTCGGCTGCGCACCTGCGCTGGGTTACCGAGCTGTTGCAACGCCCCCCAATACTATGGGACAACTACCCGGTCAATGATGGCCGCAGCAGCTGTCGGCGACTCCATCTGCTACCATTCCCGCCACGCCCAAAGCGGCTACGCCAACTCAGCGGAGGCCACTTTATCAACCCGATGAACCAAGGTTACTTGGCGCAATTGCCGCTGAGCGTCCTGCGGCGCTGTCCCGATGGTGGAGCCAATGCCCT
>JABABF010000273.1 GCA_014238345.1 Gammaproteobacteria bacterium | reverse complement strand
TTTGATCAGCAGTAGCAGACCCATCATCGGGATCAGGCTTTTTACCAAGAACACCCCCGGCAGACCGCTGGGTTGTGAGGAACTCTCCCATACGGCTCTATGTAGCGAACAATGCGCGATTCGCGCCATGACTCTATAATGCAAACCCGCGCCAGATTTGGGCAACCCGCTGGGTCGCTCTGCTAAGTGCGCGCCTCCCATACCTGCCGGTGAAGCAACTTCCCGCCCTGCTAAATGACCTTGATCGCCTGAATATCCGCATGGGCGCTGCCATCGCCTGGTGCACAGTCGGCATGGTCTTCATCACCGCCACCGTTGTCGTGCTGCGCTACGGTTTTTCGATTGGGTCTATCGCCACACAGGAATCTGTGAATTATTTGCACGCCACATTAATCACATTGGGTGGTTCATACACACTTGGTCTCAACGGTCATGTGCGTGTGGATTTCCTCTATCAACGCCTATCGCCACGCCATCGCGCCTGGGTTGAACTCGGCGGGGGCATCTTGTTGTTACTGCCCTTTTGCATCTGCCTGATCTATTTTGGCGGGGGCTATGCGTTGCGCTCGTGGGCCGTATGGGAGAGTTCCTCACAACCTAGCGGTCTGCCGGGGGTATTCTTGGTAAAAAGTCTGATCCCGATGATGGGTCTGCTACTGCTGATCAAAGGATTGGCCGACATGCTACGCTACGCCCTGTGGCTGACTAACAAAGAGGGAGGCTCTGCGCCCCCGCACACCACCGGTCACGAATAAATGGCCGCTATGTTACTTTTTTGCGCCGTCTGCGCTACGCTTTTGGCTGGCTATCCCGTGGCGTTCACGCTGGCTGGTGTGGCGCTGTGCGCAGCGCTGTTTGGTGCCGCACTGGGGAACTTCGAACTCGCACTGTTACAGGCTCTGCCGAATCGCATCTACGGCGTACTCGGCAATGTCACACTGACCGCAGTACCTCTGTTCGTGTTCATGGGCACCATGCTGGAGCGCTCGCGGCTGGCTGAATCCTTGCTGGAGGATATCGGGCGGCTACTCGGCCAGCGCCCTGGAGGACTAGCGCTGGCAGTAATCGCCGTCGGCGCACTGCTGGCGGCCAGCACGGGTATCGTCGGTGCCACCGTCGTCACGATGGGGCTACTGTCGTTACCCGTGATGCTGCGCCACCGCTACGACCCGGCGCTGGCCACCGGTGTCATCTGTGCCACTGGCACCCTCGGCCAGATTGTGCCTCCATCCATCGCCTTGGTGCTACTCGGCGATGTCCTGTCTAGTGCCTACCAAGAAGCGCAATTACAGCAAGGCATTTTTGCGCCCAAGACCGTGTCGGTCGGCGATCTTTTCGCCGGAGCCATCGTGCCCGGCCTATTGCTGGCAAGCCTCTACGCCGCCTATGTGCTGTGGCGCGTACTGCGGCAACCCTCACTGGCTCCTCCCGTGGCTCCCGCCGCTGGGGAAGCCGCTGGGCAAGGGATGGCGCTGGCGCTACGACTGAGTGCGCCTTTGCTGTTAATCGGTGCGGTGCTCGGCTCCATCCTCGCCGGTGCCGCCACCCCCACCGAGGCTGCTGGCGTCGGAGCCTGCGGCGCAATTTTGTTGGCTTGGGGGCATCGGCAGCTGACTCTTGACATACTAAGACAGTGCGCGCGCAAAACCACAGAAATCACCGCCATGGTTTTTCTGATCTTAATCGGCGCCACCATCTTCTCGCTGGTGTTCCGGGGCTTTGGCGGAGACGAAGTCGTGCGCACTTGGTTCGAGCATCTACCGGGAGGTAGCGGCAGTGCCATGTTGGTGGTGATGGGGGTGATCTTTTTGCTCGGCTTCATCCTAGATTTCATTGAGATCACTTTCCTCGTCGTGCCCATCGTCGCCCCGATTCTGCTAACCATGGGTATTGATCCCATATGGCTTGGCATTATGCTAGCGGTCAATCTACAGACCTCATTCCTAACACCGCCTTTTGGTTTTGCGCTGTTCTACCTGCGCGGCGTGGCACCAGCGAGCGTGTCCACTCAGGCCATTTACCGTGGCGTGATTCCCTTTATCGTCATACAATTGACCCTCCTGGCATTACTTACAGTCTGGCCACAGTTGGTGCTCGCCCTGCCGAATGCCTTATGGTAATGGCGAATACTGGTAGAGCGGAGCTAATATGATGAGCGAAGAGATAGACAACGTGGTGGTACTGCATGAAG
>JABABF010000272.1 GCA_014238345.1 Gammaproteobacteria bacterium | reverse complement strand
TTAAGAAATAAATTAAAGGCAAAAATAACTGAATTTAATGTTGAACTAGAAAATTTAACAGATAAATTAAGTGAAATTGATATGCTAGATCAAAAATTTTATTATCTTAAAGATAAAGACGAAGTTTCATATAGTTATGGAATACACCAGACATTTAAAAGATTAAAAACATTAAAAAATTATTATTATAAAATATTTTGAAGGGTATGAAAATGATAAATAATATCACTAATGGACAATATAAAAAATTTTATTGTAAAAAATGTTGTTATAAACATATATTTAAAAATAAAGTATACAGTTGATACAATAAAAATTGTAAAATAACAATAGTTAAAAAATGAATAAATTAAAAAAATATTTTAAAAAGAAAAAAAAGCAAAAAAAAGAATTAAAAAAATTTAAAAATAAAATAAAAATTATTAATCTTAAAAAAAAAGAATTAAAAAATTATTATTCATCGGAAAATAAAACTTTAAAAGAAATGATTAAAAGAGAAAAATATAATTTAAAAAGAACAAAAAAATTTTTTTATACTAATTATTTTAATTTTATTGGATTTATTTTTTGATTAATCATGATCATTATATTTTTCAGTATTTTATTTTATTGTTCTTATATATTTTTTTATAATTAAATTTTATTTTATATAAATTAATCCACTAATTTATAAATTTTATGGTAAAATAAATTATATTTAACAATTTAGGAGTTGATATAATGAAAATAACAAAAAAATTTTTACAATTAAAATTAAAGGACAGTCAAAAATGAGAAAAAAGACTAGTATATAATTTAAAAAATAATATTGGAACTAAAAAAAATACTGAACAATGTATTAAAGAACAACAAGAAAATATTAAAAGAATAAAAGATATGATAAATGAAAAATATTATTTAAGCAAAAATAGATAAGATATAAAAATGAGAATGAAAAAATTTAAAATGAATAAAAAAGATAAAATAAAATATCAAGAAAAATTAAAAAATAGTTATAAATATTTTATAGCCGTTACTGAAAATAAATTATCGGAAAAAATCCAAGATATGGTTGAACATTATATTAATAATTTATCAAAGGACGAATTAAAAAATGATTATGATTATTTATTGGAAAATGATGATGAATAAAAAACAAATTCAAAAATGAATACTTAAAAATTGTATCAATGAAAATAATTATATTGATTTAAGCGACTTAAATTTTAAAAATTATAAAGTTGATATAAGTAATTTAATAGCAAAAGAAATTAATAATGATTATCAAAAAGCAAAAG
>JABABF010000271.1 GCA_014238345.1 Gammaproteobacteria bacterium | reverse complement strand
TCGCTACAGAGCAAAAAAGAGTTTGTGCTAGATTTGGGCTAAAGTCGGCTTATAGTGATGGTGGATGGCACCGAGCTCGTTGTCCATTGCTTGGCACGACCACGGGGGCGGTGTTCATTGACAATGGGCACGCTCTATAAGTAAAGTGGCTTGAAATCGTGCAGTGTCCCGTCACGGTGATTGTGCTTTTTCGCTTCAGTAACCAAGGACAACTATCATGGCTCGTCATAGAGAACCCCGCCGCATCATCGCGGCACCCATCGAAGAACGTTATGCGCGCGGCTGGCACTGCCTCGGCCTCGCCGCAGACTACACCGAAAAGCCGACGCTACTAAAGAACTTCGGCACCGCACTCGTCGCCTACCGCGGCGAGGACGGCCAAGTACACATCCTCGATGCCTTCTGCCCGCATATGGGCGGCAATCTGTCGCTGGGCGAGGTCTGCGGCAACTCGCTGGTCTGCCCTTTCCACCACTGGAGCTGGGGGGCGGACGGGGTCTGCGACAACATCCCCTACGCCAAGAAGATCCCACCGGAGGCGGTAATCCGCTCGTGGCCAACGACGGAAGAGAACAAGCTGCTGTTCGTCTGGCACGACCACGAGGGCAAGCCGCCGATCCCCGAGCAGTGCATTGAACGCATCGACGAATGCTTCTCCGACGATTGGAGTGTCTGGCAACTGGGGTATCAGGTCATCCACACCAACTGCCGTGAGCTGATTGACAACATGGGGGACGCCGCCCACTTCGGCCCAGTTCACGATGCCCCCTTCAACGACTTCAGCCTCACGGCCGATGGCCACAAGCTCACTCAGGTGATGAAAGGGAGCAGCGAGCATTTGGGCGATTCGCTGGTCAGCATCGCCACCTATGCCGGCCCAGCCTACAGCATGAGCTATATGACCTCCAGCATAGATGGTGTCGAGATGGCCTCGCGCCTGCTGGTCTCACATGTGCCCATTGATATCAACAGCTTCGAGCTGCGTTTCGGGGTCATTGTTCGCAAGATCCCGGGGATGAGCGATGCCGATTGCGCGGCGATGATGCAGCAATACACCGATCTGAACAACAAGGCTTTCGGCCAAGATGTCGATATCTGGCACACCAAGCAGCGTGTCGACAACCCCTTGCTGTGCGATGGTGACGGCCCCATCAACATGGTGCGCAAGTGGTACAGCCAGTTCTACATGGATGCAGCCCAAGTGCCCCAATCGCTACAGAGCAAAAAAGAGTTTGTGCTAGATTTGGGCTAAAGTCGGCTTATAGTGATGGTGGATGGCACCGAGCTCGTTGTCCATTGCTTGGCACGACCATGAGGGCGAATCGCCGCATGGACATCCGCATCGTGAGGTTCTTGCGCTTGACAGTGGCAGGTTGAGGTCGCGGGGGGCGGTGTTCTGCGATGCTATTCCATGGCACAATAGCCATCCGTTTGCCGTTGCTCAAGTGACCACAATATGAATATTCACAGTTTGGGCTATGCTCGCATAGAATCCGCTGACCCTTCGCGCTGGCGCGACTTCGGCACGCAGGTGTTGGGGTTGATGGAAGTCCAGGGCCCCGCCTCTGAGCAGGGGACGGTCTATTTCAAGATGGATGAGCGCCCGTGGCGCTTCGCCATCTGTCCGGGCAGTGAGGAGCGGCTTGTCTGCGCGGGTTGGGAGCTCGGCAGTGCCAGTGATTTCCACGATGCTACAGCTTGGCTGAAAGGCCAGAGTATCGCCACCCAAAGCGGCTCAACCGAAGAGTGCCAAGAGCGCGGTGTGCGTGAATTGTTGCGCTGCCAAGATCCAGCGGGAAACACGCTGGAGCTGTACTGGGGTGGTGGACTCGACTTTGCCCCCATGATCTCCCCGCTGGGCGTGTCGCATTTTGTCACTGGCGACGAAGGATCACTGGGCTTGGGCCACCTAGTGCTACCCGCTGGAGATCTTGAGGTCACCCATCGCTTCTATCGGGAGCTCGGCTTCGGCGACAGCGACTACATGGAAGTCCCCAATCCGCAGACTGGCGGTGCCGACGGCATCCGCTTTATGCACGCTGACAACGCTCGGCACCACAGTGTGGCGCTCTATGGCGTGCCTGCTTGGCCGGGTGGCTGTGTACATATGATGGTCGAGGTGCCGACGGTGGATGATGTGGGGCGTTGCTTGGAGCGCGTGGGCGAGCGCGACATCCATGTCTTCTCGACGCTGGGGCGGCATAGCAACGACCGTATGCTGTCTTTCTACATGATGACCCCCAGCGGATTTGCAATGGAATACGGCTGTCAGGGGCGGCTGATGGATTGGGATAGCTACCAGCCGAGCATTACCACTGGCCGCGGTAGTTTCTGGGGCCATGCTTTCCAGATGCCCGAGATGCCAGCGGACTGAGTCTATAAGTGGACAGCCAGTCTGTGCGCTGTCGCTCAGGTCGTGGTACACAGGGCAGCACAGCATCTACGCCACCATCCCATACGCGCCACGCAACGAGAGCGGGCATCCGTGTGTGTGGCGGCAATCAATGACGCACAATAGACCTAGTGGGCTGTCGGTAGGAGTCTAAATCAATGAGTGTGTATGCAGTTACAGGTGCCGCCAGCGGCATCGGTGAAGCGGTGTGTACGATTTTGCGCACTGCTGGACATGAGGTGATCACCGTTGATCAACGCGATGCTGACATTGTGGCCGACTTGTCCACCGCCGAAGGTGTGGCTGTCGCCGTAGCGGGTCTATGTGAGCGTGCGGCAGATGGGCTGGATGGCTATGTGCCCTGTGCCGGTGTAGGCCCGAATTTTGAGCCCACTAAATTGGTGCGCATCAATTACTACGCGGTGATCGACACAGTCGTCGGCCTGCGTGATCTGTTGGCTAAGCGGCGCGGGCGCGTGGTGCTCGTCTCCTCCAATTCAGCACCGATGGACTTCCAAAACGAAGCCTTGGCCGTGGCTTTGCTGGAGAGTGATCGCGCGGTAGCCGAGGCCTTGGCGGTGGAGTCCCATAAAGTGCTGAGTGCCGTCTACGGTGCCACCAAGCGGGCGCTGGCTCGCTGGATGCGCCACAACTGTGCGGATTGGGCACAAGACGGCATCTGCATCAACGCCGTGGCTCCGGGCATGACGCGCACACCGCTGGTAACCGATGAGATGCAGGGTGGCACTGAAGCACTACAGAAGGCACTGTTAGAGTTCGAGCAGAGTATCCCGTTGCGCTGTATGGCCGAACCGAGTCAGATCGCTACTGTCGTCGACTTCTTGCTTGATGGGGAGCGCTCTGGCTACTGTTGCGGCTCATTGCTGTTTGTGGACGGCGGTATTGACGCCCAATCGCGTCCCAACGAGTTTTAAGGCTCAACGCCCCGCCATGGCGAGCTCTTTTGCCCCTCGCGGAAGCATCGTCGCCTTAGTCACACCGATGGCGGCGAGTGGTGCGCTCGACTGGGCTGCATTGCAGCGCTTGGTGGATTGGCATGCCGAGGCGGGCACCGTAGCGCTCGGTGTGGCTGGCACCACCGGTGAGTCGCCGACTTTGCAAATGGACGAGCACTGTGAGCTGATTCGGCGAGTGGTGGCGCTCGCTGCGGGGCGCTTGCCAGTGTTGGCGGGCACTGGTGCCAATGCCACCGCCGAGGCTGTGGCATTGACGCAGGCGGCGTATGAGGCTGGAGCCGATGCCTGCCTGAGCGTTGTCCCCTACTACAACCGCCCCACGCAAACCGGCCTCTACCGCCACTACCGGCAGATTACTGAGGCGGTGGCTATCCCGCAGCTGCTCTACAACGTTCCTGCGCGTACTGCCTGTGATCTCCAGCCCGATACGGTGCTACGCCTCGCCGAGCTGCCGGGCATTATAGGGATCAAGGAAGCGAGCGGTGATGTGGAGCGAGTGCGTGAACTGCTGACTGGGCGCCCCGAGGGATTTTTGGTCTATTCGGGGGATGACCCCACCGCAACCCAGTCTATGTTGGATGGTGCCGATGGCGTGATCTCGGTCAGTGCCAATGTCGTTCCGGAGCAAGTGGCCGCGCTGAGTGTTGCGGCCCTGGCAGGCGATGCCAACACAGCCCAGACGCTGGATGCGCAGCTCGCACCGCTCTATCAGAGTTTGTTTGTGGAGAGCAACCCGATAGTGGTCAAGTGGGCGCTGGCCGAGATGGGACGCATAGAAGGCGGCATGCGGCTGCCACTGACCCCGTTGTCGGACGGGCATCAGCCCACATTGCGGCGCATCCTAGCAGAGGTGGGCGCATTGTGACGCTACACCGGGTCTCGCGGGTTGCTGGTTCACTGGCGGTGGCGGTTGTCTTGGCATCCTGCTCTCATCTACCAGAGTGGCTAGTGCACGACCACGCCCAAGATTACCTCACTGCCTCGACAGTTGGGTTGCTGCGTGTGCCGTCGGGACTGGAGACTCCCGTCACGCAGCCGCATTACCCGATCCCCGGAGATCATGAGTCCCCTGCTGAGCAGAGTGTCTTCGAGCTGGAGCCGCCGCCGCGCCTGTTGAATCCATCGCTGGGTGAGGTGCGATTACAACGCCTTGGCGATCGCCGTTGGCTACTGGTTGATCGACCTCCCGACCGTGTCTGGCCTTTGGTGCGAGCTTTCTTTAGCGACAGCCAGCTGCCGCTGTCGCAGATTGATGCCCGCGCTGGCCTGTTGGAAACGGATTGGCTACAGCCTGATAACCATGCGCCAGAGCGCTATCGCCTACAGCTGAGCGCCGGATTGCGCAGCGGCAGTTCAGAAATACTTTTGGTGCAACACAGTGGTGGAGGTGATTGGCCTGACATCGCCAGCGAGGTAGAGCGCCGCGATGAAATGCTACAAGCCTTGGCGACCTACTTGGTCGATGCGCCTGCTGCGGCTGTCTCACGCCTCGCCGCTAGTCTGGCCGCCGCCCGTGAGCGTGCTCGCATTGAGGATGATGCACAGGGGTTGCCCCAGCTGCTACTTGATCTGCGTTACGAGCGCGGTTGGCCGACCATTGCCAAAGCGCTGGAGAGAGCAGGTTTTGAAATTGTGGATCGCGACCACAGCGCGGGGGTCTTTTATCTGCTCCCCCAGCCTGAGCGCACCCCTAGGTTATCGCCTGAGCGTCGCCAGCGGCCATCGCCTCAGTCTGAGGATAATCGCAGCTCGGTTGATGTCGATCAGCTGCCGCCCGAGCGCCGCTTGGAGCTGCGGGTGCGACCAGATGGCACTGCCGGTATGATCAGCAGTTTCCACCGTCCAGGCCTGTTCCCGGAGGCAGCGCGGGAGTTGCTGGAGCAGCTGCGCTCGCATCTGGGCTGAGTCGGGCAACAACGGGGAGCAGAGGAGCAGAGATGTCGGTAATGAGTAACCCAGCGTACGGTGAAGTACTGAGTGAAGGCAAGGCCAAGACCTTGTATATCACCGATGACCCACAGCGATTAATACTGCATTTCCGCGATGATACCACTGCATTTGACGGCGCCAAACGCGCCAGCCTGAGCGGCAAGGGCACACTGAACAATCGCTTCAACGCCTTTATCATGCGGCATTTGGAGCAGGCTGGGGTGCCGACCCACTTCGAGCGCTTGCTGAACAACCAAGACAGTTTGGTGCATCGTCTCGACATGTTGGCGGTGGAGTTTGTGGTGCGCAATATTGCGGCGGGCAGCCTGTGCAAGCGCTTGGGTTTTGAGTCGGGCTTGGAGTTGCGTCCGCCGCTACAGGAGTTGTTTCTCAAAGATGACGAGCGCGGCGACCCGTTGATCTACGATCAGCACGCCATCCGGCTCGGTTTAGCCACACAAGAGCAGCTACATCGTGGTGCCGAGCTGGCGTTGCGCGTCAATGAGTTGCTGATGCCGCTGATGGCCGATGCAGGGATGTTGCTGGTCGATTACAAACTCGAATTTGGCATGGATGATGGCGGTGAACTGCTGCTCGGCGATGAGTTCACGCCGGATGGGTGCCGCCTATGGGATACCAAGAGTCGGGAGAGCTTGGACAAAGATCGTTTCCGCCAAGGCTTAGGTGGAGTAGTGGAGTCCTATCGCATCGCCGCCAAGCGTTTGGGGGTGGAGGGGGTTGTCGCCGAAGAGTGAAGAGTAATGGGTGCGGATGGCGGCTTGGTGCGGGGAAGTTAGGAGAGGTGCCGGAGTGGTCGAACGGGGCGGTCTCGAAAGCCGCTGATCGCGCAAGCGGTCCGAGGGTTCGAATCCCTCCCTCTCCGCCGGGGGAGCCAAGCGAGGCTTGACTCGGCATAGAACTCATGCAGGGCTTCTGTGTTGTAGTTGAGACTTGGGGATCCAAAACAAGATATGTCATCATCCCCGGTCCAAGTGGTGCGGCATGCCTCTAGGGCGCTCAATAGCTCTGCCATCACTACTATTTATTGGGGATGTTGTCTGCCCGCTAGTGCATCGTGTTTGATAGGTGTTCTCATAGCCTTGCTATCCTCGCCTCCCCCTCCCGTTGAGCGCCCCGGTTTCTCTTCCCCCCTATCCTCTTTAGCCCTTGCCATCGCGTAGGCGCACAATCTCAACGCCCACTTCCTCAACAGCGGGCAGGATGCCGGGTTTTGCGGCGCGGATATGCACTTGCTGGATCGGAAATTCACGCATCAACAGGGCGGCGATAGCCTCGGCCAAGCTTTCTAGCAATTGGTAGTTACTGGCGGCGGTAAATTCACGTACCCGTGCGACTACTGTCCGGTAGTCGACAG
>JABABF010000270.1 GCA_014238345.1 Gammaproteobacteria bacterium | reverse complement strand
CAGAGAAACAATAGCCCATAGTATCCGCAAAGCTCAGCATGATGCAATTGGGCTCAAGCGGCTGGTTTTATGGGTCACGCATCGACTACTGGACACATGCATTGAGCTGGGATGTGCTGGCGATAAAGCGACGGGTGCGGTGGCAGATTAAGTTGCACCTTGACCTTGGACCTTGGTATGGCGCTTCCTCAATGCACTCCCCCGCAACAGCCCGAGAGCTGGCATCTCCACCAACTATTCACTAGGCATCAAGCGAGACAGCAACAAACCATCTCGCCGCAGCAACCACTTTCCTACTGATCTGGTGAAAATGAAACTTCTAATTTTGATGGAAAATCACCGACACCTGTTTCCATTTTGGATACGCAACCAACGTTTGGAAGAGTGATAATTACTTTGACCATTTCTGGCACTTGCACTTCACTAATATAATTACCAAGACAGGTGTGCATGCCATACCCAAAATGCATATATTGATACGCTGGCCTGTCTGTTAAAAATTCATCTGGTCTATCTGGATTATCGAAACACAGCTTGCAATTCTGTGTATCCCAACGATTATTAGAACACGGCCTGATCAAATCCCCACACACCGCCACAATATCACCCTCCCTCCCACCGAGCTGACAGCTAGCTGGGGCACAATAGACAACTGAATCAGCGCCAACCACAAACCCTCCCGAACACTCGACTGATGATACTATTCTGTCATGCCATCGACACACCAATAGGCACCCTGCGGCTAGTCGCCGATCGCCATTGTTTGCATCGGGTGCTATTGCCTCAACACGGTGCGGCGCAGGCCATCAATGCCAGCTGGCGGCAACAGCCAACACCGGTGTTGCGCAGCGCCGCCCGTGAGTTCCGCGCTTGGTTCCGCGACCCACGCTACCGCTTCGAGCTGCCGCTGCCCCCGCCACAGCAGCGCGGCACCCCATTCCAGTGTCAAGTGTGGGATGCCATCGCCGCCATCCCCTGCGGTGCGAGCGCCACCTACGGCGACTTAGCACGAGAGATCGGCACACCAAACGCCGCCCGCGCTGTCGGCGGAGCCTGCGCCGCCAATCCGTTGCCGATAATCGTCCCCTGTCACCGCGTGTTGCGCGCCGACGGTGGGAAGACCGGCTTCAACGGCGGAGACCCCGACACCCAAATGGCTCTACTGGACTTCGAGGCCAGCCAATGACGGTGGCAGCTATTGACTGGGAGCGTGTCGACACACTGCTCTTGGACATGGACGGTGTGCTGCTGGATCTGCGTTTTGACAACTACTTCTGGCACCGCTATCTGCCGCGCCACTACGGTCGCCGACACGGCCTTGGCACCGCCACTGCCCGCGCTGAACTTGAGCGACACTACGCCGCTGTGCGCGAGCGGCTGGATTGGTACTGCGTGGAGTACTGGACACGTGAATTAGGCATGGATGTGCTGGCGATGAAGCAACGCTTGCGGCGGCGGATCAAGCTGCGCCCTGGGGCACGGCGCTTCCTCAATGCACTCCCCGCACAGCCCATGAGCTGTCATCTGGTCAGCGATGCCCATCCGGCGGTGATCGCGCTGAAGCTGGAGCACTTGGAGCTTGAGGATCAATTCGATTCGATTCACAGTTCGCACGACATCGGTCACCCCAAGCAGAGCGCCGCATTCTGGACCGGACTCGCCAGTGCGCTACCCTTTGAGGCCGACCGCAGTGCACTGATCGACGACACTGAGGCGGTACTAGATGCCGCCGCCAATTTTGGCATCGCCCAGCTATACACCGTGCGACGACCAGACAGCGGCAAACCACCCCGCCGCCACAGCCGCTTTACGATGCTGGGACGCTTGGTGCCGCCCCCGTCACGGGTAGCCCAAGAGTCGGTGTCAGTTGTTGGATCTTAGCCCGTCCAGCTGCACATCACCGCCCGTCATCTGCCAACTCTGCGCCGAGAGCGGTAATTCATTGAGCTCTGCCCGAGCCTCAAGCCAACTCGGATAGTGTCTACTCAATAACTCGAAGAAGCGCTCGCTGTGGGTGGGCTCAAGCAGGTG
>JABABF010000269.1 GCA_014238345.1 Gammaproteobacteria bacterium | reverse complement strand
GCGTACGCGGCGGTGGCGCAGCACGCGCTGGAGGTCCCTTCGGACGTGCCTCGGGGGGACCAGAGCTGCGCCGCGGGGGAGGTGGTGTCGGGTCTGGACGCGAGCGGGGCGGTGGTGTGATCGTCAACAATGCCTCTGTTTTGGGTTGGCGAGCCCAGCGCGAGCAGGCGCACTACGCTGCGGCCAAGGCCGGAGTGATGGCGCTGACCCGTTGCGCGGCGGTGGAGGCAGCGGACTATGGCGTACGCGTCAACGCTGTGGCTCCGTCGCTGGCGATGCACCCCTTTCTGAGCAAGGTGAGCGACGAAGCACTACTGCGCGAGCTGGCATCACGAGAGGCCTTCGGCCGCGCTGCGGAGACTTGGGAGGTGGCTAATGTGATGATATTTCTCGCCAGCGACTACTCCTCGTATATGACTGGCGAAGTGGTGGCAGTCAGCAGCCAGCGGGGCTAGGCTAGCTCTCAGATTGCTAGGCATGTAGAGCTGAGCTATATAGGGTGTTGTGGATTCTAATAGCTAGACGGCACTTACAATCTGCATGCCAATACTCAAGCCACAGCTTAGCCATCATTCAAAAAACTATCGCTATGAAGCTGACAAACACTGATGCAGCTCAAGTACGACCAGTGCAACCAGCGCCAGAGGGAGAAGAACCCCGCAAATTTCTCGATTGGTACGAGTACCAGCAGAGGAAAAAAAGCTGAGAGGCATCCATGTTATGCCTGGCCGAGGCAGTGATGCGGGTAATCAGGTCCTATGTGGAGCGCTTTTGTCGTGTTGCGAATAAAGTGACCGCATTGATTGAAGCAAGTCAAATCGCGCGGCATCAGCATCAATAATCCGTCCCCTTAATCACGGAATGGCGGCGGGTTGGAAATCTGGGTGTCTGCTGATTTAGAAGGCGGCGATCATGGTAATCGCTTAGCTGATGTGGTGTTGGTAGCTCGTGATGTGCTGCAACAATACTATAAGGATGTACAACCTCCGCCACCTATTCGAGTAGGCATTCCGTTTTTGGATAGTGACTATACGATCCCGGGCGACAAGAAAATCCGCATTAGCAAGGAGCCAGAAATTCGCAATGGTCAGATCAAAGTGATTGAAATCGGCTGAGATTGGGCGGGAGTTGCGTAGCCTCACTTTGTTAGGTACGCCGATAAAGATAATCCACCCACAGGATAAGGAAGTCATGAACCTTTGCTGGTGCCGCAGCTGGCTCATATCTTGTTAGCGGCTCCAAGGCAGGCATCGCACCTGACTTTTCGGGGGGATATCAAGGATCAGCTTGAGAGTTTGAAAGACTTACCGGTTTTCCGCCCAGATATGCCCGCTCCCAATTTATTGGTGTCGGAGTTGCAATCTAATGAACTGGACCAGATG
>JABABF010000268.1 GCA_014238345.1 Gammaproteobacteria bacterium | reverse complement strand
GGATGCAGACGGTGCCGTGGATGAGGACTACCAGCTGGGGACGGCGGCGATGGCGGCTTCTTCAATGGCACTGGTGACTGAAATCTCGCGCACAGGCAACAGCCTGCGGATATCGCTGAGCGCTATCACTAGCAGTGCAGCGGTGACGGTGGTGGTGAGCGATGGTGAGCTTTCTGGAGCAGTGCTCATAATCCTCAATTTGTCGGTTACCAGTCTCCGTGTGGAGGCTGCCCCAGTAGTGGTGCCGGGTGCTAGCTATACATTGACACTGTTCGGTGTTGATGCACAAGGCAATGATCTGTCAAATTACCAACTGCCATTGGATGCGGCGCTGGATGTGCTGAGTGCGCTGACGGTCATTGAGTCGCAGCATGTGCCCGGCACAACTAGCTTCGAGCTGATGTTCACAGAGGTTCTGGGGGATAACAATTTTGTCAGTGTACAGGTCAGTGCGGGTGGTTTAACTACTTTGTGGGAGCCGAAGGTCGAAGTACAGGCCACCGAGTTGGCTGTGCTGGTCTTGACAGAGGAGGTGTCGCCAATGGCGGCGGCGGCTTCGTTTCTAGTCCACGGCATTGATAGTTTTGGCAATATAGATAGCGATTATGCTCTGCCATCACCCCCGGCGACGAGCTTGACAGTTGTTTTGGCCGATGGCAATCCGTCCAATCAGCTGGGAGCCATGCTGGTGGATGTGAACAGTGTCCCTGGGTTTTCGTCGGTGGAATGGCTGTTGACCAAAGCGACGGACAACTCAGAGATATTATTGCAATTGACCGATGGCAATATTAGTGGCGAGAGTACCCTGCGGGTCACCGTAGTGGCGGCGAGTCTAGTGTTGCAAGTACCCATATTGGTGCCAGTGGGTCATGATGCCACACTGTCCGTGCAGGCTTTTGACTTGTTGGGCAATCAGGACTTGGACTATGTGTTACCGCCTAGTCTAGGGCTGTCGGTAGCCGATCATGCAGATCCCTTGCTAGTGCTGTCGCCAGGGAATCAATTTACTTTTGCTCGAGCTGGCGATCTATCGCTGTCCCTGCGCCTGCTCTCTGGTGTGGTGGACGACCAAGAGCTGCTTTTTTCCCTTGACGATGGGACATTGCCGGCGGCTGAGGCGACTGCGACTGTCACCACTGGGGCCATGAGTCTCCAAATCGAGTTGGTTGAGCGTGAGGTGCCCGGAGTGGTGGTCAGTGGCACCACGTTCACCGTGACGATCACCCCGCTGGACTCTCGCGGTATTGTCGACCCCTTGTATACGCCGTCTGCCAGCTTGGGTGTGGAGGCAGACGATCTCGGTGATGCGGCGACATTGGAGCTGCGGGGTGTCTCCATCTCGACTTCGACCATCACTGCGCCGACCATCACTGCGTCGCTACGCATCTACGGTGCGCCGGATAACCATCCCTTTAGTCTCGTACTGAGCGATGTACTCGACGCTCGCACAGTGTCGGGCAGTTTGAACCTGCAGCTCTGGATTGTGGCCACGGAGTTGCATTTTTCGGTGCCGCCAGTGCTGTTCTATGAGCCTGATGGTAGCAGTAGTCTCAGCATCACAGTGCGCGGCATTAATCGACTCAATGAGGTGGATGTTGATGTTGATCTGTCAGCACAGGCAGAAGTGCTCAGCTCACCTATTAGCACGACTGCTACGCTATCGTTTAGTGTGGAGACGAGCAGCACTATTACGCTATTTCTGAGTGATGTGACGGGCTCTGGTAGTATTGCGATCAGTGTGCGCGATCAAGGCTTGGCCACTACGCGGACTCTGAACCTCAGAGAGAAAGCCTCCGGCTTAGTGGTCACCCTGTCCACCTCCACGATCACTGCGGGGGACATTTTTGAAATCAGCGTTGCGGGCTATGATCACACCGGAGCACTCGACCCTGCTTTTGCGCTGAGCAATTCTTGGCGGCTGGATGTTCAGGCTAGAGAGGGAGTGGTGCGAGTCTCGTCGACCCAAGTGTCTGACACGGTGTTGGAGTTGCGCATTGAGGAGGTGGTTGACAACAACCTATTGACATTTAGTGTCAGCGATCGGGGTGCGGTTGGCGAGACGACGGCGGCGGTGGTGGTGGTGGTGACAGAATTTGTGGTGCGCTCGGCACCGTCGGTGGTAGTGCCGGGAACGACTTATACAGTGACAGTGTTTGGTGCTGATGCACTCGGCAACGAGGACCTGGACTATAGCTTGTCGCCCACTGCCAGGCTGAGCACACAGACCCTTTTCTTTAGCGATTTGGCCGCGGTGGAGCGCATTGACAACGGCTTTGAGTTTAGTGTGAGCCAGTTTCCCTTAGATGGCGGCTTTATGCGGTTGCGCCTCGCTGATGATTCGCTGATAGTTGAGATACAAGTGCTGGTCGATGTGATTGCCGATCGCCTCAGTCTGCAGATTGACCCATTACTTGACGATGCGTTGAGCACTTCCCTTCCGGCTTTACTAATCCCCGCGGTGGATGGCAACCTGCTGTTGATCAATGCCACGGATGCCTTTGGCAATTTTGATCGAGAGACGGTCTTCACCTCAACCCCAACAGTGAGCATTGATACGGTGATATCTGGTGGCGTGGTTCCTGTGTTTACCGAGCTGAGTTCCGCTGAGCTAGGGTTTAACGCTACGGATCTGTTGCTGGAGTTCACTGGTGTTGAGGATGGTGCCGAGCTGATTGTCAGCGTAGAGATTGAGTCGCTGAGTGGCGCTATCCCAATATTAGCTGATGTGCGAGCCGATCATCTCAGCCTGCTGCCTGCAGAGGGGCAGAACATTGTGGTGCTCAACTCAACGTTCACGCTGTCTATTCTCGCTGGGGACGCGTTAGGCAATGTGGACTCGGATTATATGTTGTCATCTACTTTCAACTTGGCTGTGGATGCCGCGGGGGTTGCCTTAAGCTACGCACGTGTCAATGGGCGTGAATTCGGGATGCAATTGACTTCTGAGCTGCTGGGAGAAGGCCAAGAAGTGCTGGTGACGCTGAGCGATCAAGGCTTTGTTGCCACGACGACGGTGGCAGTGACGTTCAGTGCGACGCGCATTACACTGGTGGCAAGCACCGCGACTTCGGTGGTGGCGGGGGAGACCTTTACTCTGCAAGTCTTGGGCTATAACGCGCTGGGTGAGCTGTTGCCAGACTTCAAGCTGTTCCAAGCCCCAGCGTTAATAGTGTCTTCTGGGGCTGGGCGCATTGTCCGCTTGAAGGATGATGGTGCCAACGGGCAGCTGTCGGTGATCTTGACGAGAGGGGTAATTGATCACTCCACCTTGGAATTAACGGTGCAGCTCACTGATCAGCCTATGTCCCCGTTACGTGCCTCGGTTGAGGTGGAGACCGAAGTGCAGGTGTCTGAATTGCAGCTGAGCATCGCGAGCCCATCATCTTGCATGCCTATGGCGGTATGCTCAGAGGATAGCTCGATACTCTCGATTAGTGGTGCTGACAGCAATGGCAATGTAGACAGCGATTTTGTGGTGTCCGCTGGTGCCGTTTTGTCGGTAGCTGGTGAGGTGACTATTGACCGTCTGCTGGCGGATCGCTATGAGATCAGCCTCAGCGCTGGGTATGCGGAAGGTAGCTATATCAGATTTACCGCCACAGATCAGAGTTTTGACGGAGCTCTTTTGGCTTTGGTAGATGTCCAGACCAGCCAGCTGTGGATGGCCGTTGTACCCGATGTACCGTTGGCTGAGCCATCACTGGTGTCCGGCTCCAGCTTCACGATTAGTGTCTTTGGTGTAGATCGCTATGCTCAGATCGACGGTGACTTTGATTTAGCTGAGCTCGGGGTGGCGCTCAGTGCCAGTGGCGCTGTCAGCGGCGCTTTGCAGCTGTCTGCTGAGCAACGCCGCAATGGCAATGATCTGAGTTATACATTGCTCGACGATGTGTTCCCCGGTGAGCAGATCACGTTGCGGCTTACAGTGAGCGATGGGAGTTTTGATCCGGTTGAGATTCAGGTGGAGGCAAGGGCTATGAGCGGTGCATTGCGCATCGTGCCTCCGTTATCTGCGCTGGTATCGCTTGCCGAGCCGGTCCATTTACAAGTCCAGTGGCTTGATAGTGCTCATCGTCTGAACACACAGGCCTCGGGGCCAGTGGATGCAGTGCAGTTGCGCCTCAGTCCGGAGCTGGCCTTGTTGTCGACCTCCCAGTTGACCGTTCCGGTCGGCGGGCTCAGCACACTGACACTGGTATTGGCGGAGCAGGAGGTGCTTGACCATAGTAATGTCGAGTTGATATTGTCCCACCCGTCGTTGTCCTCCAGCAGCTTATCGTTGGAGATAGTTATTCAGGCGACGCGTCTGGTATTAGTGGTGCCTACGACACCAGTCGCTTCGTTCTCGACCTTTACTTTGAGCGTCTCCGCACAAGATGGCGTGGGCAATGTGGATGTGGATTACCCTCTGTCATCGGTAATTTTGGGAGCTGAGACGGCGGGGGCTCTACTGGAGCCGGTCGCCTTGCTAGAGGGCGGGAAAGAGCGGCTAGTACGGCTGTCTGGCGTGGCTGATGGTGCGGTGGTCACGCTCAGCGCAAACTCCGCCGATGCCTCATTAGAGAGTGCTTTTGCCGAACTGACAGTGAATGTAGTGGCATCGGCCTTGGCTCTGTCGGCGCTACCTCCCTTTGTGGCTGCCGGGCAGGGTATGTTGATCAGCTTGGAGCCCCAAGATGCCGCAGGATTTGTTGATGGACAATTCCCACTGAGTGCTGCGCCAGTGGTCAGCGTATCTGCGGGGCAATTTTTGGCGCAGCCAGCGGAGGCTGGCCGAGTGTTGCTACTTATCAGTGCCAGTGATGCCCCGCCAGTTGGTAGCACCGTGACGATCACGGTCAGTGATTCTGGTATCAGTGGGCAGTTGGAATTGCCGGTTGTGCCCGCGTCGAGTACTGGCACACTAAGCATCTCAACAGCGACCGTGGTGGTTGGAGAATCCATTGATCTGCGCGTTCAATTATTGGGTGCGCAAGGCAATCTACTGGTCGAGCCAAGGCTGTCGACACCTACGGTGGTGGTGTTAAGTGGCGCAGAGCGCTACACGGTTTCTCTGGTGCGAGGTATGGATGGTGTCAGCACTGTGACACTCATGGTGCAGGAAGCCCAAGATCGCTCGCTGGCGCAGTTGTTTCTATTAGACCCGCTCAGCGGCCTGTTTGCTGTGGCAACATTGCCATTGGATGTGCAAGCTGACCGCCTGCACATAGCGGAACGTGCTTCGGTGCCATTGGATAGACCCTTTATATTGACAGTGAGCGCACTTGATGCCATGGGCAACCGAGATATCGACTATCGGCACTCTAGTGGCGCGTTGAGTGTTTCCTCGGGCACCTTGGTCGTAGTGGGCTTCAGTGAGGTGGAGTTCGAGCTGATACTGATGGGCGATCACCTCGTTGATGGTCAGCAGCTGTTGTTTAGCGCTACTGACAGCTCTTTGGCAGTGACTGTGACCACGCTCAGCGTATCGGTAGATGTGCAGGCGACTGGGCTGATACTGTCGGCACAGTCACCGGTGTCACCGGGGAGTTCCTTCACACTGTCAGCTGTTGGGAGTGATGACCGCGGCCGCATTGATACTGATTTTGCCTTTAGCCCCGCAGTGGAGCTGAGCGTGTCTGGTGTTGCGCAGGACAGCGTCTTTTTCCGGCGCTCAACGAGTAGCGCGTTGAGCGTGGAACTATTGTTTGGTTTCAGAGATGCCACGACCTACACCCTGCAGGTCGTGGATCAGGGCTTGTCCAGTTCGATTGCGCTGACGGTGGATGTGGTCGCTGACCGCTTGGCAGTCACCTTGGACAGTACCTCAATGCAGACAGTGGAGTTGCATACTTCACTAGGGTTGTCGTTGCGTTACATTGATCGCTATGGCAATGAAGACACCGATCTGAATCGCATTGATTCGGCGTTTAGCAACGATGACCCCTCTGGAGTCAGTGTGTTGAATGATGGCAGAGCATTGGAGGCGACAGATTACAGCATCACGGTACCAGGTGTGGCTCTAGAGGTCACCCCTAGGTATGCCGTTGATCGTGGCGTGGCGGTATTAGAAGTTCGAGATACCGTGGTCTTTGATGGTGTCGCTGGAGTGCTCGTGGGTTCGACAACGCTGAGTGCAGAGGTGGTTGGCACTGCGATCAATTTGGCTGTGCCGCCGAGCGACCCGCCGAGCGACCCGCCGCAGGTGCCCTCAGTGCAGGCTTTCCCGCTTGACATTCAAGTGGTTGACAGCTACGGCAATGTTGATCTTGATGCCGAATTGATGACGGCTAGCTTCTCTGTTTTATCGGTGTCAAGCGGCGACCCCACTGCCTTGTTTAGCAGTTCCACACTGAAAGTGGCAACACGGCAGTTACTACTCAGGCTGGGTGGTCTGCCAGAGGGGACGGATATTACGCTGTCAGTTACCGGTGCACTCGAAGGGCCGGGGTTGCCACTCACCGAGGGCTCATTAGGGGAGATCACGGTACGGCTGGATGTGATTACCACACACCTGTCTATCAGCCCGGTAGCGCGGAGCGTCACTCCGGGCACCAGCGAGACTTTTGTTGTTGGTGGCCTGGATATTTATGACCAAGTGGATGGTGATTTCATGCTGTCTTCAAGTGCTGTGGCTTCAGTGACTAGCCCAGCGACGGCGAGTATCGAGCGCAGTGCTACAGCTAATGCCTTTGATGTGCGGGTGTTGCGGGCATCTGGTGGTAGCAATTTCCGTCTCACAGTGGATGACGGCGGCGGGCGCATAGGTCATAGCACACTCACGGCGGTTCTGGATATTGATAGGCTGGTATTTTTGGGTCCATCCACGGTGCAAACTGGTGTCTATACCCCGCTCAGCATCGGTGCCTTTGATGCGCTGGGCAACTTTGAAGCGGAGGTCGCACTGTCTGCTATTGCTGAGCTAAGTGCAGCTAACAGCGCTGTCCAGCTTGATTCGCGGGTCAGCGATGGGGTGATCGAGCTGCTCCTTGAGGGCGGTGTCACTGAAGGGGAACCCGTGGAACTGATGCTCAGCGATGCGCCACACAGCACCGTGGTGTCGGTGGTGCCGCGGGTCGAACATACTCAGCTGGGCATAGAATTGCCAGACCAAGTGGTGGCGGATGGCGCTTTTGCCGTGCGTCTGTTGGGTCTTGATGATTATGGCAACATTGATGCCGACTTCGTCATGTCGGACACCGCTACCCTGAGCGTCGCAGCACCGGGGAGTCTCTCCGCGCTACAGCTGACTCCAGCCGCCGCTGGCATCAGTGCTGAGGATGCCAATCGCATCGCCACGACGATCAGCGGATTGAGCGCCGGGCAGACCGCTGTGTTTACCGCCAGTGACGCAGGGCGCTCTGCCACTGCCCAGATTGTGCTCATCGATGCTAGTCAAGTGATCCCGACTCAATGGCAGTTGCGGGATGTGACTGAGTTTGTCGTCGTGAGCCTGCGCAGAAATGACACCACATTCCCGGTCAATATGGTGCCTGTTGATGACTTCGGCAATATCGCTAGCAGCTATCCTATGCTAGCAGTGAGTTCCATTTCTCTGTCGGTGACTAGGGGTGATGCTAGCGATATACAGCCGCGCATTGAGGTCACTGGTGTGGTGGGTCGAACACTCTTTGCTCGTGTGCGGCGGGCGCAGGACAACAGCACTCTGACGCTGCATGTGGTTGATACCGAGGGCGAGCTGTCTACTGGGACAACAACGGTAGTAGCGCGGGTATATACCGAAGTCATGGCGTTGGATGTGCCGGAATTTGTGCGGCTGACCGAGGTCTTCACTGTGCCTTTAGTCGGCGTTGACCTGCGCCCCGTCAACGGCGACTTCAGCACAGTCAATGTGGACGAAGACTTCCGCGCTAATTTACCGCTGGCCGTTGAAATGTCGGGTGATTACGAGGTTGTCGTCGAGACTTCGCGTAGCCTGAGCCTGCGCATCATTAATCTCAATGCCCAAGATGGTACTCAGCTCCCGCTGAAGGTGACGGAGAACGCCGGTTTAGGGTTCAGTGCCTCTGCCACGATTTATGTTTCGGTGGATGGTGTCGCGTTGCTACTCGAAGTGGAAGAGCAGGTGGTTGCCGACACGACTTTCACAGTCATGGTGACGGCAGTTGATGCGCTGGGGTTGCGCGATTTAGATTTTGATCTGTTGCAGCGGACGGCACTGACTCAGCTCAGCCTCAATGGTGATGCTGGACGGTTGCGTTGGGAGGCGACTGGAGCATCGTCCATCGCGGTGCGCTTATTGACGATTACCGAGGGAGAGACGTTGCTCCTGAGTGTGGTCAGTGGGGATTTGTCAGGTATGCTCTCGCTCTATGCCACGGTAGGCAGTTCCCAGAGTCTAGAGTTGACACCTCCGGTGGCTCCAATCGTGCTGGGTAGTAGCTTTGTGCTGACGGTGGACAGTGTGGATGGTGCGGGCAATCGCGATCCTTTCTATAGCTTGGCTAGCGCGTCTACGCTACAGGTCTACACGCAGCCAGAGTCAGTTGTGAACTTTGCGCTTGATGGACAGCGTCAAATACGGCTACAGTTGGGTAGTGTCACCAGTCGTTTAGACAATCCCCCCAGCACGCTCAATTTGACGGTGGTAGTGGATGACTTGGAACAGACAGTGGTGTTGGATGTTCGGGTGGTAGCCGACCGCCTGCAGTTGCAGTTGCCAGATGAGTTGATAGTAGCGGGGACGACTTTTAGACTGACCGTGATCGCCAGGGATCGTCTAGGCAACCGTCAAAGCGATTACGATGTGCGCTCTGCAGGGTTGAGCGTCGATCTTGTGCCAGCTCCAGCATCGCTGGTTTGGGCTTACGAAAATCCCGATACGGTGCGGGTGCAGTTGCAACGGATCATCACCACAACTACCACCTATACCATCGGTGTGCGCAGTGGTGTTGGCGCACAGCAGCTCTACGGCGAGGCGAGAATATCTACCACCTCAGTGGTGGTGGATCGGCTACAGATCAGCGGTGCACCGGAGGTTGTGGTCGTCGGCAGTACCTTCACGCTGACGGTGTTGGCGCAGGATCGTTTTGGCAATAACAGTACAGATGATGATCTGTCGATGGATTTGCCAGTGGTTACCAGCTCGCCTGAAGCAGCACTATCCGTTAGAGTGATCAGTGCTAACACGGTGGAGTTGGCTGTGCTTGAACCCGTGCCCAGTGCGCTGTTGATCAGGATTCGCAGGGGTGAGCTGAGCGGCGAATTGCAGTTGCCGAGGCCGCTGGTACAACCGACCCGTCTGGTAT
>JABABF010000267.1 GCA_014238345.1 Gammaproteobacteria bacterium | reverse complement strand
CAAGCTAACAGCAACACTAGCAAACCCAGTGACAGCACCGGGGAAAGGGGACAGCGAAGCCGCCCGAGGCGTTGCGCGGCAACACGAGCCAATGGCTGAATGGTGGAAAAACACGACATTTGCTGACCTTACTACTATCTCTGTAGTAATCCATGCCTATTATAAGGTGAGAGTAGGGGGGAGGGGGGTTTCTACAGCTGCTCAAACTTAGGGAAAGTCTGCACATTATCACGCCAAGCGAGTCCAGCCTTACGATCATGCTCGGGATTTACGAGTATTTTCAGATCAGTTCGAACAGTGTATCGCAATAGCTGAGTGATCCCAATTGCTTTTACGCAAGGCGGAAAATAGATCATATGGCTATTATAATGGGCAGTCATATATATCATGTCGTGGAATACACCATAACCCACAGCGCGATACTGCACATGACATGTCCACAAAATTTTCCCTTCAGCAGGATGCATCTCCCCTTGAGCCATGATGAAAATCAGCTAAAGGGGGGCAACTGATATATTTGGCAAGGTCAGCACATTTCATCACGCCAAGCGAGATTCGGATTTGGCCAAAAATGACCTGTTGCGCTCGTTGCGCTCAGTAAGGAGTCTTTCATTGGCTCTCAACGTCTCTTATCAGCCGCTGAGGTAGCCTCTGGGCGCACTCCTCCCACATGTTCATCTAAGCCGCCTTCAACAACTGGCGCTTTGACATCACCAACAGATGGCTAGCGCTCTTCGCCAAGCCGCTATAGCTCACCTTGGTCAATCCAAACTGCCGTTTCATCACATGAAACAGCTGTTGTGTGCAGCTCTTCGCTCTCGGGGCGTATCGCCTCAATACTTCCCGTTGGCTACTATGGGCTCAATCTCCCCAAACTGGCCGAGTGCCCGCATTTCTACACCCTCAAGCCTGTGCTCACTACCCCGCATAAGCACCATCTTGGCATCGTATCAGCGCAAGTAGAGTTCTCCCCATGCCACTGAGGGCTTTATTCCCCCAAGAGATCACTGATCTGGGTGACTATCGCCGCCTCGCTCTCCAATAAAT
>JABABF010000266.1 GCA_014238345.1 Gammaproteobacteria bacterium | reverse complement strand
GACAACCAGCTGATTGTAGCGCTGGATACCTGCAGCCACCATATGGCGGGCGACATCTAGTTGCATACCGCGCATATAGGCCAGCGATTCATGAGAGAAGCAGATCCGCAACATGGGCGGCGCATCATATGTTGCAGTGGTGGAACTGTTGCCCTGCTCACTACCGTGCCGCGCCTGACGCAGGACGATTTCGCCATTGTCTAGTTCGACGAGTTCTAGCTCGGAATACAGCTGTTGCATCAGGATGTCCTGCCCAAAAATACCCAAGAGCATAATGAGCTCTCATGTTAGCACATTCTGCCCGGTCTGCGATGTGAGGGGCGGGAGCGTTGCCAATCCTCGTGTTATCAGTACTCGGCGTGTTCGGCGCGCAGCTCATCGCGTAGCTGTAACAACTCGCGATACCATGCTCGACACAGCTCCAGCGGCGGCCACTCTTCGGCCTGCTCGGCATCCAATAATTTGCCCTCTGCGCCGAGCATTTGCGCTAGCCAACCCATCTGCTCAAGAGTCGCTAAGCGAGGCCAACACAGCTGCTCTGGCTGGAGCTGATGCCACTTCTGTGCATTGATCTGAAGCGGGCTCGAGTACCCTTCATCTTTGTTGTTCAACTCATTCAATAATAAGCGATAGCTCAAAGCTAGCTGCAGGATAATAGCAGAGCGTAGCGCACCAGTACTATCGCCGATATCCTCTGCTAATTCTAATAGCAGACGGGTAGTGCCCAGACGGGCATCGGTCGGTGGCTGAATGCGTGGCATGGGACACTTAGCTAGCAGCTTTGGGACGCTTAGCCGCTGCGCTATGTCGTCGAGGGCGGCGCGCCGGTGAAGTGTCTTTTTGTTCTCGCCATTGTCCATCGGTGTAGATCGCCTTAAAACGCCCTTTAGAGCCATCGCTGGCCAAATACTGTGTTTGATTCTTGCGATCGAAGCGGATGGCAAAGGGTTGACCGACGCTATCCTCAGCGGGTGCTGTAAACAAAAAAGTGTATTTTTGGTCGATTTCATCCCGGTGGGCAAGCAGCTCGGAGACCAGGGGTGCTCGTGTTTCTCGGTTCTTTGGGAAGCGGCTCGCTGCGAGAAATAATCCCGCCGCGCCATCGCGCAACACAAAATGGTCGTCGACCTTATCGCAACGCAGCTCCGGCATCTGCACTGGAATCATTTTGGGTGGAGCGGGTTGGCCATTTTTCAGCACTTTTCGAGTGTTTTTGCAGTCTGCACCTTCGCAGCCAAAAAATGCGCCAAAGCGACCTTTTCGCAACCGCATCTCGGCACCGCAGCGCTCGCAACTCAGTGTGACCCCACTGTCACAGGGATAGGGAAAATCACCTTCTTCAACAATACAGCCACTACAGTCTGGATTGTTGCCACAAAGTAGCAGGCGCCGCTTCTTGTCAATGGCGTAGATCTCTGTGGCCGTATCGCATTTTGGGCAACGGCGTTGTTCACGCAGCTCACTGAGCTCGAGATCTTCTGCATCAGCTGCGGGCTGAGGGGCGACGGTTTCTGTCGACGAAGTACTGATGTGGGCATTGGCGAGTTCAGCGGCAACGGCGGCCTCGCTCAATAGGTTGATCGTCGTGCGGCAACGATCCGGCTCTGGCTCACTGTAACCTGAACAGCCTAGAAAAATACCAGAAGCAGCAGTGCGCACCTGCATGGGACGTGTGCAGTCGGGACAGGGCAGTTCGATGGTGGTCGGGGTATTGCTACGCATCCCGCCACTCTTTTGGTCGGCGAGTTCGAGCTTGTCTCGAAAGTCAGCATAAAAATTGTCGAGTAATTTTTGCCACGGAAGTGCACCTTCGGCGACACGATCCAGCTCCTGCTCCATCAAAGCCGTGAAATTGTAGTCCAGTAAATTTTGGAAGGATTCCATGAGCCGGTCGGTGACGATATCGGCAATTTTTTCGGCGTGGAAGCGCCGTGCTTTGAGGGCGGCGTAGCCACGCTCTTGGATTGTGGCGATGGTGCTGGCATAGGTTGAGGGGCGACCAATACCGAGCTGCTCAAGCTCTTTGACTAAACTGGCTTCGGTGAAGCGCGGTGGTGGCCGAGTGAAATGTTGGCTCGGCAGCAGTTCCACTTGTTGCAACATTTGCCCCTGAGTCAGTGCCGGTAGCTCGCGCTCTTCTGCGTTGCGTTTTTTAGATGCGGCGGGCAAAGCGCGAGTAAAACCATCAAAACTCATGACGCGCCCACTGGCACCGAGCTCATATTTCTCTGCCTGATTTAGCTCCCCTTCATCCGCCTTTGGGGTGGCCAGCACTCGCACGGTGGTTGCCAAATACTCTGCTGGTGCCATCTGACAGGCGACAAAAGTGCTGTAAATCAAACCGTACAGTTGGGCAGCGGCTGGCTCCATGCCGGGTAAATCAGTCATCGCCCGCGTCACAGCGGTGGGACGGATTGCTTCGTGCGCCTCTTGCGCGCTCTTGGCGCTGGTGTAGCGGCGCGCCTTTTCTGGCAGGTAGCGCTCACCCCAACGCTTGGCGATAAATGCGCGGCAATCATTGATGGCCTCGTTGCTGAGCTGGGTTGAATCAGTGCGCATATAGGTAATGAAGCCCGCCTCATAGAGCCGTTGTGCCAATGTCATTGTCTTGCGCACACTAAAGCCCAGTCGATTGGCTGCGGCCTGTTGCAGTGTTGAGGTGATCAGTGGTGGGGCAGGCCGTTGGCGCACTGGCTTAGCACTGCATTCGATGACTTGGAATTGACAGGTCTGCAAGTGCTCTATTGCCACCTGGACTTGAGATTCGTTGCTGGGGCGAAACTTGGTGCCATCAACGCTACGCATTTCTAAGCGGATCGCCTCACCCTCAGCGGAGGCGCAATCGACCTTGATCTCCCAGAATTCCTCAGCGACAAAAGCGCGTATCGCCCGCTCGCGTTCGACGAGTAGGCGAACGGCCACTGATTGAACCCGCCCCGCCGACAGGCCGCGCGCCACTTTTCGCCACAGCAACGGCGAGAGCATGAAGCCGACGACGCGGTCGAGAAAACGCCGCGCTTGTTGCGCCTGTACGCGATTCATATTGAGCTGCTTGGGTTGCTCAAAAGCGGCGAGCACAGCCCGCTCGGTAATCTCGTTAAACACCACGCGCAGGTAGCGCTGCTTGGGGCGTTTGACCAATTCTTGTAAATGCCAAGCGATGGCCTCACCTTCCCTATCGCGGTCAGTAGCCAGATAGATGGTTTCAGCCTCTGCCGCCAAGCGGCGCAGCTGGCTGACTATTTTTTCCTTGCCGGGGATGATTTCGTAATGCGCCCGCCAATCCTGTTCTGGGTCGATGCCCATGCGCTGTATCAATCGTTGCGTGGCCAGCGGGCGTTGATCGGTTTTTTTAACCAATTTTCCGGTGGATTTAACCTTGCTAGATCGACCCCTACCCCCACTTGTGGGCAAATCTCGCACATGCCCAGCACTGGATCTCACCACATAATCTGCACCGAGGTAGCGACCGATGGAGCGCGCCTTGGCGGGCGATTCTACAATTACTAATATTTTGTTCATCAATGTCCTGTCCGTTGATAACTAGTATAGGCGCGCATATCAGCTGTCCAGCTCAAGGTCGCGAGCAGCGCACAGTGCCTTGGTAATACGATCCACATCGCTTTCGCCACCCACCTCGTTCCAGTAGGCCACAATACTACTAGAATTACATTCTACGGCTTGAACCGTTTCTGGCATTGTCCCCAGCACTCGCTCGAAGCGCTCATCGTCGCTCCGCCGCTCAGCATCGCCTTGGCGAGACTGCCAGTGACGGCCAGAGCGCAACCAGCACAGCGCGGCACTCGCCCTCTTTTTAGTGGGGCGTGAACGCTCCAACGAATAAGCAGCACCGTGGACATGGCTCGCTGTAGTGCCCGGTATCTGTGCTAGCCGCACCCGCAAGCCCAGTTGCATGGCGCGCTGCCGCAGACGCCCTCGGCGCCGCTCGGTGGGCGATGGTAGTGCAGCCATTAGCGGAGCCGTTAGAAGGCCGAGCGCCAACAGCAACAACAATAGCTTCCATGCGGATTCTGACACGATAGACCTGATGACGCACGCTGGTTGGGGGGATGACATCTAATAATATAAGGTATTGGCTGAGGCACTTGCTGTAGGGAGGCACAATGGCGGCAACAGATGCGCCCTCAGCGCTGATTGATATCGGCGCCAATCTCAGTCACCGAGCGTTTGCCGGGGATTTGGCTCAGGTCTTGCAGCGGGCACGAGCTTGCGGTGTTGCGGGGATCGTAGTGACAGGCGCGGATCTGGCCAGTAGCGAGGCGGCCTTGGAACTGGCGCGCGCCGAGCCCGGTTACCTCTACGCCACGGCTGGTCTGCATCCACACTGTGCAGGCGATTACAGCACAGCTGTCATCGAACAGTTGCGCGCTCTGGCGGGGGAGCGCGAAGTATTGGCCATCGGCGAGGCTGGCTTGGATTTCCACCGCAATCTGGCACCACCGGCACAGCAACAACTGGCATTGGAGCGGCAGTTGGAATTAGCACACGATACTGGTTTGCCACTATTTCTACACGAGCGCGCGGCTACCCGGCAAATGGTTGAACTATTGCGCGCTCACCGAGACCAGTTGGGAAGCGCTGTGATCCACTGCTTCACCGGCAACCGCAAGGCGCTGTTTGACTATTTAGATCTGGGATTGCATATTGGCTTGACGGGTTGGCTGTGCGATGAGCGGCGCGGTGGGCACCTCGCTGCCTTGGTGCGCGAAATTCCACACCATCGCCTGATGATTGAGACCGATGCCCCCTACCTGATACCACGCGACCTCCCACCCGCTGAGGTGGCTAAATCCGGTCGCAATGAGCCCTGCGCCCTGCCCCATATCCTGCGTGCAGTGGCAGCTGCCGTTCAGCGTCCGGCGGCGGAACTGGCAGCGCAGACCTGTGCCACTGCTGAGCGCTTCTTCGGTTTGGAGGTGGCACATTGAGTCCTGTAGTCTAGTCACGTCGGATTGTGTTATCCTGCGCCTGCGCCAGAATATAGAGTGGCTGGGTGGGGACATGGAGCAGTTATCGCAATTGGTCAGCGACGATGGTTGCCATATCAGTCGGCGCGTCTTTAGTGATCAGGCGGTTTACGATTTAGAGCAAAATCAGATTTTTTCGCGCAACTGGCTGTTCTTGTGTCACCGCGATCAGGTGTCCAAGCCCGGCGATTATTTCTGCACCTTTATGGGAGAGACCCCAGTCATTGTCGCCTGTGGCGAGGACGGAGCAGTGCATGTCAGCATCAATAGCTGTTCGCATCGCGGCCTGCCGGTATGCCGACACGATCAGGGCAATACCAAGTTCTTCGTCTGTCCCTATCATGGTTGGACTTATACGGTTGACGGCACACTGGCCCAGGTACCTCAGCGCCGCGCTCTGGAGAAACTGCCCGATTTCACCGAGTTGGGTTTAGTGGCGGTGCCGCGCGTTGCTGAATACGAAGGGCTGTTATTTGCCTGTCTAGACCCCGAAGCGCCCTCACTGGATGATTACCTCGGTGATATGAAGTTCTATCTGGAAGTTTTTTTGCAGCGTTTTCCCGGCGGTATTGAGTTGATTGGCCCACCGCACAAATGGTTGCTACACAGCAATTGGAAATTGCCGGTGGAAAACCAACTCGGCGATGCTGGTCATGCACCATTTCTGCACGGAGCCTTGATCGGCGGTGTCCAAGGTGTCAAGGAAGTCGAAGATTATGGCCTGACGACCGTGACATCCCCGGGTCACGGAGCCGCCGTGCGCTATATGCCAGAGAGCAGTTCTGATGAACAGCGTGCGTGGGGTTTAGAGGGCGTGATGGAGACAAATCCACTGTTGCAAGAATACCTGTTAGATGTGCAACGCCAATTGGCCGAGCGCTTGTCACCGCGCCACGCTCGCGTCAAACCATTGACGCTGGGCGTGTATCCGAACCTGTCTATTATCTGCTCTAATGCCACTTTGCGTGTCGCTCACCCACGTGCGCCCGGCAAGGTGGAGCTGTGGTCCTGGTGGGTGGCACCGCGCGAGGCACCAGAAGAGGTTCGCATCGGATTGCGCAAGCAGTACAGTTTCTTCTTTGGCCCTGGCGGTACGCTGGAGCAGGAGGACAGCGATGCCTGGATGCAACAGTTTGTCGGCAGTCGCATTGAGGTGTTGCGGGATCACCCCTATTACTATGGCTTGGGCAGTGGCGAGGAGCGGCGCCACCCCGATCTGCCCGGCGATGTGGGCAGCTGTTACAACGAACACTATGCGCGAGGCTTTTACCAGCGCTGGCGTGCTGATCTCAGGCATGGCGAGAGTCTCTAAGGCGGTGAACAGCGCAGCTGGTGCCGTGTCCCCCCCAGAGCCAGAGCCGCTTTCTCGTAGCGACTTAGAGCGATTCTTCTATCGTGAGGCGCGATTGCTCGACGAGCGCCGTTATATGGAATGGTTGGAAGTGCTCGATCAAGCGATACGCTATGTGCTACTCAACCGCTTTGTGCCCGCCGCCCAGCGGCAATCTGGCGATGAGGATGCCAGCACAGCACATGCCATAGCCCATGAAACCGTCGGGATCGGCGGGCGCGACAATCCATTGCGTGATGAGAATCATTTGCAATTGTTGTTGCGAGCCGACCGCGCCAAAAAAAGCATTTCTTGGAGCGATAATCCCCCACCCTTTACCCGTCGATTTGTCACCAATATTGAGTGGCTCGGAAGCGAGCACAGCGCAGACGGCAACTTGCACTCAGTGCGTAGCAATTTGTTGCTCTACTACCACCGCCACGGGCGGCGCGATGCCTATACCGGTCAGCGCGAAGATCAACTATTAGCCGTGGGCGACAGCCTGCGTATCCGTCGGCGCGAAGTGCTGTTGGACTGGGATGTCATCACTGGCCCCAGTGTGGGACTGTTTTTCTAATGCAGCCCGGTCAGAGCACAGATCAAGGGTGCACTAAAAGCTGACGATCCAAGCTGTCATCTTCAATCTCTGAGGGCTAGAGAGTGGGCGGAGTGCGTTATTTGGACAGCCCTTCAGCTGATGGCGGTGAGGGAGGGATTCGAACCCT
>JABABF010000265.1 GCA_014238345.1 Gammaproteobacteria bacterium | reverse complement strand
CTGCGCACACCACACGATGCCCGCTGGGAAGTGTTGCAACCCTATCGCGAATTAATCCTCTACAACGGAGCTGAACTCTGGCGCCATGAGCCAGACTTAGAGCAGTTGACGATTCAGACTCTGCGCCCCGAAACAGTGCCACTACTGCTACTGCTCGACCCTGAGCGCATCGACTGGAGGCAGAACTTTAGCCTGCGTTGGGAGCAGGAGGGAGATCGTAGGATCTACCATGTGCAACCGCTACACACGACTGCTCCAGCCCCCTTCACCACCTTGCGCGCCCAATTCAAGGACTGTCGCCCCCACTCAGTCTGGTGGCGTGACTCCCTGGGACGCGAAACAGCGATTGAGCTGAGTCGACTACGCATCAATGGCAAGTTGCCCGAGCGGCGCTTCAAGATGCGTATACCGCCCGGCACTGATGTGGTTCGTGAGCCTTGAATAACAGTCTGTTTGACACTGGCGAGCGCGAAATGGCGATGCCGCTGGCGGCACGGATGCGCCCACAGCAACTGTCGGCGGTGGTCGGACAGGAGCATCTGTTGGGATGCGGGGGACCATTGCACGAGGACTGCCTGCGCACAGCACTGCATTCCATGGTGCTGTGGGGACCTCCCGGCAGCGGTAAAACAACCATTGCCCGTCTAGCAACTAAATGTAGTGCCACTCAATTGATCCCGCTACCAGCCGTGCAATCCGGCAGTGCCGACATCCGCAAAGCCGCCGAACAAGCTCGCTTCCATCAGCAGCGCGAAGGATGCCGCACCGCGGTGTTCGTTGATGAAGTGCACCGCCTGAACCGAGCCCAACAGGACATCTTCCTGCCGATCATTGAGGACGGTACGATTATCTTTATCGGGGCAACGACTGAAAATCCAGCCTTCGCTCTGCATAATGCCCTGTTGTCGCGAGTACAGCTGCATGTGCTACAGGCGCTTGAGGAGCGGCAGCTGATACAAGTATTGCAAGCAGCCACCGCATATCTGCGTAGCGAGAGTGGTGGGGCAGGGGCACTTGCTCAGCTTGACGATGCGCTACTGATCAGCATCGCCAGAGCAGCCGACGGCGATGCCAGACGGGCGCTGAACCTGCTTGAGCAGCTCCATGCCCTCCCGACAACAAACGATCCTGCTCAGTGTCTGGCAGAGTTGGTCGCCGCGCGACCGGCACAGGGCGATCGCCATGGAGACTTGTTCTACCAGCAAATCTCGGCACTGCACAAAGCGCTGCGCGGCAGTGACCCCGATGCCTCGCTGTTCTGGCTGGCGCGGATGCTCGACAGTGGTTGCGACCCGCTGTATATCGCCCGACGTCTAGTGCGCATGGCCAGCGAGGATGTCGGCAACGCCGACCCACGCGCCCTGCAATTGGCGCTGAGCGCCTGGCAAACGCTGGAGCGACTAGGTAGCCCAGAAGGCGAATTAAGCTTGGCACAGGCCGTGACCTTCCTCGCCTGCTCACCAAAGAGCAATGCTGTTTACCGCGCCTTTGCCGCCGCCCGAGCTGCCGTACGCAAACACCCTGCCGCCGCAGTGCCAACGCACCTGTGTAATGCCTCCACCCCACTGAGCGCCCAACTCGGCTACGGCACGGGCTACCGTTATCCACACGATGAAGCCAACGGACATGCAGCGGGTCAATGTTACTTCCCCGACGGCATGTCGCCAGAGATCTTCTATCAGCCAAGTGAGCGCGGACTTGAGGCGCATATCGGCGAGCGGCTGGCGCGGTGGCGGCGAGCCTCGCTAGCGCCGGAAGAATCGTGATGGCTGTGTGGGGTGCTCTAGCAGTGGCGGGTGGCGGTGCCATCGGGGCACTTGCTCGCTGGCTATTGTTGCACGGCCTACAGGGCAGTCGCTTCGGAGCCCTGCCAGCGGGTCTACTGATCGTTAATGCCGTCGGCTGCCTGATAGCTGGCTTCCTATGGGTCATCATTGAAGAGCGCATGGCCTTGCCACCACTGTGGCGCGAAGCACTGTTGCTCGGAGTCCTCGGTGCCTTTACCACCTTTTCTGGCTTCACACTCGAAGTATGGCGATTGTTACAGACAGGTAGCTGGGGGCTGGCGCTGGGGCATCTACTGAGTCATGTCGCACTCTGTATCGTGGCAACACTGTGCGGCATCTACTTGGCACGCACCCTTTGGTGAGCTGATAGCGATACCGCCCATGCTAGACCCAGCCCAACTGCGTGAACACAGCGAAGTGATCGCGCAACGCCTTGCCCAACGCGGCTATACCTTAGATATAAAGACTTACACCAACCTCGAAGCAGAGCGTCGCCAAACGGATATGACCACTCAGAAAATGCAGGGCGAACGCCGCCAAGCATCAAAGCGTATCGGCGAGCTGGTGCGCGAGGGTATCCCAATAGAGCGAGCTCGGCAGCAGCAGGCGGAGGCACTAAAAAAAATCTCAGCTCAGCTCGAAAGGCTTGAGACAAAAAACCGCCAGATCCATGGGCAGCTCGAAAGTTTCCTCGCCGAAATCCCCAATATCCCAGATGAGCAAGCTCCGGCTGGACTGCGCGAGGAAGACAATAAAGAGCTGTTGCGCTGGGGACAGCCGAGAGCACCGGACGGGTTGCGCGACCATGTTGCACTGGGTGCAGAGAATTCTCTCAATTTCGAGCGCGCCACCAGCTTGGCCGGAGCCCGCTTCAGTGTGCTTGAGGGGAGTCTGGCACAGCTACACCGAGCGCTCGGTCAATTCATGATCGAGCTGCACACCGAGGTACATGCCTACCGCGAGATATATGTACCCTATTTAGCCAATGCCCAAGCACTGTTTGGCACCGGGCAGCTGCCCAAATTTGAGGCCGATTTATTCCGTACCCAAGATGAATCGGCATACTATTTAATCCCGACTGGAGAAGTGCCGCTCAGCAACCTGTTCCGCGACCGCATTCTAGAAGCAGAAGAATTGGCCACACCTTTGCGCTATGTCTGCCACAGCCCATGTTTTAGGCGCGAAGCGGGCAGCTATGGCCGCGATGTCCGTGGGCTGATCCGCCAACACCAATTCGACAAAGTGGAATTGGTGCAAGGGGCGCGGGGAACAGATGCCAAAGCCGCTCTGGAAAGCATGTGCAGCCATGCCGAGGAAGTGTTAAAGCGCTTGGAATTGCCCTATAGAAAAGTTGCGTTATGCGCTGGTGAGCTGGGTTTTTCCGCTTGCCGTGGCTATGATCTCGAAGTGTGGATGGCCGCCGGCAATCGCTATCTGGAGATTTCCTCGTGTAGCGATTGTGGCGATTTCCAAGCGCGGCGCATGATGGCACGCTGGCGCAATCCTGACAGTGGGCGCACAGAATATCTACACACGCTCAACGGCTCTGGTGTCGCTGTTGGCCGCTGTTTGGCCGCACTGATGGAACAGCATCAATGCCCCGATGGCAGCATCGCTGTACCCCCTGCGCTGCGCCCGTATATGCGCGGCGCCCACAGTATCCGACCAGGTGACTAACGTAGCACCATGCGCTACCTGCCACTGTGCCTTGATGTAGAAGCCAAATACTGCCTATTGCTCGGCGCGGGCAACGCAGCCCGCCAACGCGCCGAGTTACTGTCGCGTGCCGGTGCCAGACTGCGCGTGGTGGCTACCGAAGTGCCAGCGCCCTTGGAAGCGATCGTGCAGGCTAGCGGTGGCGAGTGCCACCGGCGCCACTACCGCGAAGAAGATTTGGAACAAGTCGTGCTGGCCATCGGAGCCAGCGGCGATAACGCCCTTGATCAATGCCTCGCCGCCGATGCACAGCGCCGAGGTATCTTAGTCAACATCGTAGATCAAGCGTCGCTGTGTAGTGCGGTGTTTCCCGCCATCGTCGACCGCTCACCATTTTTGATCAGCATTAGCAGCGGCGGCGTAGCGCCTGGTATCAGCCGCCACTTGCGCGCCCGTATTGAGAACTGGCTACCCCAATCGTGGGCTCCACTCGGCGAATTGGCCGCTGAGCTGCGCGGGCAGGTGCGTCAACGCCTGAAGCTAGCGCCAGCACGGCGGCGCTTCTGGGAGTGGCTCGCCAACAGTGCCGTCGCCTCCTTGCTCACTGCGGATCGCCACGAAGAGGCGAGGGCGCTCATAGAGAGCGCACTGAGGGAAGGGGAGCTGCCAGTGCGCGGTGAAGTCTTCTTGGTCGGCGCTGGCCCGGGTGATCCCGAACTGTTGACATTGCGCGCTGCCCAGTTGCTGCAATGTGCCGACATCGTGCTCTACGATCGTTTGGTATCGGCTGACGTACTGGATCGCGCCCGACGCGATGCCGAGCGCATCTGTGTGGGCAAAGCACCGAACTCCCATACTGTGTCCCAAGAGCAGATCAATCAATTGCTGATCAAGCTAGCTCGCGCTGGTCGGCGTGTGCTGCGCCTCAAGGGAGGCAATCCTTTGATCTTTGGCCGCGGCGGCGAGGAAATTGAGCAGCTGGCCGCCGCCGGCATCCCTTTCCAAATAGTGCCCGGTATCAGCGCCGCCGAGGGTGCTGCCTGCCATGCGGGCATCCCTCTGACACACCGAGACTGCGCCGACTCAGTGCGTTTTTTATCGGGGCATCTGCGCGATGTGCACTGCGAGCTACCGTGGGCACAGCTGCTGGAGCCGCGCCAGAGTTTGGTGTTCTATATGGCGCTCGGTACCCTAGAGGAAATCTGCCGCCAACTGATCGCCCACGGCATGCCCGCCGAGCGCCCGGCGGCGCTGGTCGAGTGCGCCACCCTACCAGAGCAACGAGTAACCGTCGCCACACTACAGAGCTTGGCGGCACAGCTCGCCCCCACTGCCTTGCCCCCAGCACTGTTGATCGTCGGCGAGGTGGTCGCCAAGCGCCGTGCACTCGCTTGGCGCCATCAGGAGCATCAGCTTTCATGAGCGCAGCTTGGGACTGTGATTTATTCGTCGTCGGTGGCGGTTCAGGTGGTGTGCGCGCCGCCCGGGTTGCAGCTGCAGCGGGTGCTCGAGTCATACTCGCCGAGCGCGATTCCCTCGGCGGCACCTGCGTCAATCTCGGTTGTATCCCCAAAAAATATATGTACTACGCGGCCGAATATGGCACGGCGCTATCCCAAGCACAATCCTATGGCTGGGAGCTGGGCAGTACACCACCATCTTTTGACTGGCCGCGATTCCGTGCGGCCAGAGATGCTGAGCTCAGGCGCCTCAACGGGCTGTATGAGCAACTCCTAAGCGATGCGGGTGTCCAGCTGCTACGTGGTTCAGCTCAGCTGCTAGGAGCACATCGGGTAGCGGTGGGCAAATGCCACTACCGAGCTCAACACATCTTATTGGCAGTGGGTAGCCAACCCTGGCTACCGCCACAGTTACAGGGGCAGGGCGGGGTGCTCTCATCGGATGAATTGTTGCAACTGCCCGCGCTACCCCGTCGACTGGCTATCGTCGGGGGTGGCTATATCGCCGTCGAATTAGCTTCGATCATGGCGGGCTTGGGTGTCGAATGCAGCTTGCTGTATCGAGGGTCACTCTTCCTGCGCGGCTTCGACCGCGGAGTACGCGCTTTCCTGCGCAATGCACTTCGCGCCAGCGGGCTACGGTTGCGTTTTAACTGTGAAGTGGTCGCGCTGAGCAAAGACAGCGAGGGCATCACGCTACAGCTATCGCGTGGAAACCCGCTACGCGTCGACTGTGTGCTCTGCGCCACCGGTCGTCGCCCAGCGCTGAGCGGTTTGGGTTTAGAGCACACTAGTGTGCAACTTGATGCCAGCGGTGCTATTGATGTTGGCTCTGATTACCGTAGCGACGATGCCTCAATATTTGCCGTGGGCGATGTCGTCAGTGGTCCTGCCCTGACCCCGGTAGCAATCGCCGCTGGCGAAGCGTTGGCACGTCAATTATTTGAGGATGCGCCGCTGGGACCTCGCTATGCTGAAGTGCCTACAGCTGTCTTCTCTCGCCCACCGATGGCCGCGGTCGGACTCAGCGCCGAAGAAGCTAAGGCGCTACACGGGCGCATTGCGGTGCGCGAGGCGCGCTTTGTGCCGATGAAACAGCGCTTGCTCTCCGGCTCAGCCATTGGCAATTTGGTCAAAATCGTGGCATTGCCAGGCGATGAAGGTCGCGTCCTCGGCCTGCACATGGTCGGTGCCGATGCCCCAGAGATAATCCAATCACTGGCGGTGGCTATACAGGGGGGGTGTTCAGTCGCCACACTACATCACACCCTCGCATTACATCCAACCACCGCCGAGGAGTTTATTTCCTGTGCGCGCTGAGCGATAAGCAGTGGAGACGCAGACAGAGAGTTGCCCCCAAGCACTAGCGGCGCGCAGGGATGCCGCCCTGAGCGGGACTCACCACCGCAGAGCGGACACTCGCAACACGCTGTAACTCAATAAAATCCAACAAGATGTGGGCGCTTTCATCCAACAGCGGCTTGGCCTCTGCATCATACTGGCGGAGCTCCTCCAGTAATTGACGGTCTTTTTGACGCTGCTTATAGAGCTGGCGGCGCCCATCTCCCCACAGGGGAATCCGCTTATCCTGCTGGCGGTGTTGCTCTCGTGTCGCGAGTTGCTGTCGCAGAAATTGAAACTCTGGCTGCTGCGCTGTGCGCATCTCGTGGCGGCGCTGTAACTCAGGGAGATAGTCCTGCATATCGTTGTAACGGTGGTGGCGCACACTCGCAATACGATCCCAAATCATGGCATTATCCAAACTACTCTCGCCAACTGTCTGGGGATCGTAACGCGACGGGAATAGCACATCGGGCAACACACCATGCAATTGAGTGCTGCCGCCAGAAATACGGTAAAACTTGGCATCGGTGAGTTTGATCTGCCCGGCGGACAGGCGCTGCAGGGTCTGCACGGTGCCTTTGCCATAGGAGCGACCGCCGAGTATCAGAGCACGGCCATAATCTTGTATTGCAGCAGCAAAAATCTCGGCTGCAGAAGCGCTGAGACGATTGATCAACACCACCATCGGCCAATCGTAATAGGGCCCCCGACGGATCTTGCCCTGACGCAGGATATGCTCATTACTCTGGCGCACCTGCACTACGGGTCCCTGCTGGATAAACAGCCCGGTGAGGGCATTGGCCTCCTGCAGAGAGCCCCCGCCATTGTTGCGCAAATCGATGATTAAACCTTCGACACCTTCAGTATCACTCTCGCCACTGCGCAGACGCAGCTCACTTAGTCGTTGCAACACATCCCGCGTAGTGCTTCGGTAATCTTTCGCACCGCGTTCATAAGCTCGAAAATCTAAATAAAAAGAGGGCACCTTCAACACCGCAACACGGCGAGTTGTACTGCTATGGCTCAGTGAGATCACCTCGCTACTCACCGCTTGGCTCTCCAATTTGACACTATCCCGCGTGATCGCTACCACCCGTGTGCCAGTGGTTGCTTCGAGGGTTGCCCCCGATGCCAGTAACCGCAAACGCACAACGCTACCTCGTTCGCCACGAATGCGGGCAACGACATCGTCCAAGCGCCAGCCAACCACCTCCTCAAAGGCAGCTTTGGTACCCTGAGCCACCGCGATGATACGATCGCCGGGACGCAATTCACCTTGCAGTGCCGCGGGTCCACCTTCGACCAACTCCACTACCTCGGTATAGCGGTCGCGGCGGCGCAGGGTAGCCCCAATACCTTCCAGCGAGAGACTCATCGCAATACGAAAATTCTCTGTCGATCTTGGAGACATGTAATTCGTATGAGAATCATATAGTTGTGTCAATGAATTAAAGAATATATTTACAACGTCTTGAGCTTTGATTTCCTGTAGGCGCTGGCGTTGCACAGTGAACTGCTCACGTAGCTTGGCCGAGCGCGTCGCCGTACTCTCATCCGCCATGATTAAAGTCAGCAATCGGTGTTGCAGGTGCTGCTTGCGGCGATGCGCTAGCTCGGCATCATCTGCCGCCCAGGGCTGCTCACTGGCATCGCCCGACAAATACTCCTGAGGCTTAAAATCCAGCGTCCGCAGATTGTCATCTAAGTTGAGCAATTCTTCATTGAGCCATCGCCAGGCACGACTGCGATAGTGATTAAAAATAGCAAAGGCAGCTGATATATCGCCGCGTTGCAAAGCATTGTCCAGCCGGGTGCGGTGATGTCCCAAGGCTTGGATATCCTGTTGTCGGAATACGATGCGAGTGCCGTCCAACGCAGCTAAATAACTGTTGAACAGGCGCTCAGAGAGTGCATCGTCCACTGGCACCTTGTGGTAGTGACGTGTCCCTAGTCGCTGCAGAACCTCAAGAGTCAGCTGTTGTTGCTGCGCTGTCGGCTTCAAGTTGGGCGGCATCAGCTCGTCGGGAGCCGCCGCCAACACTGCTACAGGGGAGAGTACAAGCCCGACCGCCAACGCAAAGCTCAGCCGAGCGCTATTTAACATAATATATATTCTACGAACAAACACATTAAGGTGATCTGAGTATAGCCGATGCATCCGTGCCAGCTGCGGCTCTAGCACTGCTTTGAGCTATCAGCACAACAGCGCGCCACTCAAAGGGGCTAATGGGGCTTAGGACGCAACACAACTGTGCTATTATCAAAACCTGAGGATCTTCGTGCGTTGACACCCCCTCCATAGCGCCTAACAGCGATCAGCGCTGATGAGTAACACCATGCCCAATAGCGCCACTTCTCAGCCATGGCATAGACAGGTGCTCACTGCCTTCTTGGGTGACAGCCCGCTTTGGTACAAGCGACTCATCCTCCTCTTTCTGCTACTCAACCCACTGGTGCTGTGGGGGGTGGATGCTCTGTTTCCGGCCGCGGCTTCGGCAGCGAACGCACCCAGTGTGGGCATGACTATCACCGCCTGGCTACTCTTGTTGGAGTTTATTTTCACCTTGACGATGGCACTGCGTTGTTACCCCCTACAACCCGGCGGCCTACTGGCACTTGAGGCGGTGTTGCTGGGACTCACCACTACCACTCATATCTACCAAGAGGTGCTGCAGAACTTTGAAGTTGTCCTGCTACTGGTATTCATGGTGGCGGGGATCTATTTTATGCGCGATCTGCTGCTGTTTCTGTTCAGTCGGCTACTGGTCTCAGTGCCATCACACACCCATCTATCACTCCTGTTCTGCGGTGTGTCAGCAATACTGTCGGCATTTCTTGATGCACTGACGGTGATGGCTGTGCTCATCGGTGTCGGCACCGGCTTTCACCGTGTCCATACTCAGGCCTCAGCAGCGGTAGACGAGGACTCCCATCCCGATGCCCATCATGATTTAGAGCAATTTTCTGCTGCCTTGCGCGGCCTGCTGATGCATGGCGCAGTCGGCACGGCGCTGGGCGGCGTGTGTACCTTGGTTGGCGAACCACAAAATCTGCTCATCGCTACACGCATGGACTGGCATTTCATGGACTTCTTTCTGCAAATGGCTCCAGTCACCATGCCAGTTCTGATGCTAGGCTTGCTCTGCTGTGTGCTACTGGAACGCACTGCTCGCTTTGGCTATGGCATCACTATCCCCGAGCGAGTGCGTGCACAGCTCTGTGATTATGTGGTTAAAGAGCAGGCCACACGCACACCACGCCACACCTATGGCCTAGTGGTGCAAGCCCTCGGCGGCCTGTTGCTGGTTGTAGCTCTGGCGCTACACATCGCACCCATCGGTCTGATCGGACTGAGCCTAATCGTGTTGCTGACCGCTTTCAACGGCGTCACCAGCGAACACGACCTCGGCGCAGCCTTTACTGAAGCGCTGCCATTCACCGCGCTGTTGGTCGTATTTTTTGCCGTTGTCGCCGTCATCTCTGACCAACAGTTATTCAGCGCAGTCATCGCGGGTGCGCTGGCTCTGGACAGCGCATCCGCACAGCGTATCGCTTTTTTTCTGGGCAGCGGGATATTGTCGATAGTCAGCGACAATGTCTTCGTCGCCACGATCTATATCAATGAGATCAGTGCCCACCTCAGCGCTGGCACTATCAGCCGAGAACTGGCTGAACAGATGGCGGTGGCGATCAATCTTGGCACCAATCTGGCCAGTATGGGCACGCCCAACGGTCAGGCGGCTTTTCTGTTTCTGCTCACCTCCAGCCTCGCGCCACTGATCCGCCTGTCCTATGGGCGAATGGTGTGGATGGCTCTGCCTTACACTGTTATCGCCGGTGCTGGCGGCTTGGCTGGCCTGTATTTTTTTCTCTAAGCCACCTCCACCAGCACCCTGAGCTGACAGAGCCCACCGAGAGTGGTTTTGGCATCTCTTTAGGTGTCGGCGACCTGGTCCTCGTCCTCCCCGCTCCACTGACAGTCACCCCGGCGCTGCAATTCCGCCAAAAATTGGCGGTGCTCAGCCCACTCTTCTGCCGTGGCGCGCAAGACTGGAGTACCGCTCGTGACAGTGTTGCTGTGTACTGCCCCCACCGCACTGGGATTGAGTGCAATGCGCAGCTGTCCCCCGCTCATCGCCAAATAGACCTGTGCCAGCAATTGGGCATCTAACAATGCGCCGTGCTGAGTGCGTGCCGCGCTATTGATGTAGTAGCGCTGGCACAGGTCGTCCAGACCGTTGCGCTGGCCTGGATGGAGCCGCCGCGCCAATGCTAAAGTGTCGATCACGCCACTAGTGTAATCAGCGAGGCGCTGACTATCGCCGACACGTTCCAACTCAGCATTCAAAAATCCGATGTCAAAAGGCGCGTTGTGTGCAATCAACTCAGCATCGGCAATAAAAGCGAGAAAATCGCTACGGATATCGGCGAAGCGCGGCTGCTCAGCGAGGAAGTTATCGTCTAGACCATGCACCTCCAATGATCGTTCAGACACCAACCGATCAGGGTTCAAATGTACTTGGTAATGCCTCTCTAGGCGCCGTTCAATGAGCTCGACACAACCAATTTCCACCACCCGATGCCCCTCGGCTGGCTCCAAGCCAGTGGTCTCGGTGTCAATGACGACTTGGCGACGCACGGCTCCTCCCCTAGGCTCTAGCTGGGCACTGGTATGCTGGCACGCGCCAACTGATCCACTCGTTCATTTTCCGGGTGCCCATCGTGGGCACGCACCCAAGTCCAATGCACCTGATGACTGTGCGCCACGGCATCCAAGGCTTTCCACAAATCGATGTTCTTCACTGGGCGGCGAGCACTGGTTCGCCAACCGTTGCTCTTCCAGCGCGGCAACCAGACGGTAATCCCCTGTTGTAAATAAGTGGAATCCGTAGTCAAACACACGGCGGATGACTTTGACAACTTCTCCAAGGCTCGCAAGGCGGCGGTCAGCTCCATGCGGTTATTGGTGGTCTCGGCTTCCCCGCCGTGAAGTTCGAGCTCCTTTGAGCCACAGCGCAGCAACGCAGCCCATCCGCCGGGGCCAGGATTGCCCAGACAGGAACCATCGGTAAAAATATCGACCACAGCTGTGAGGCGGTCTCGTTTAGAATCTTCATTCATGGCGAGGAGGCAACTCGGTGCTACTAAAAAACCATGTTGAAATTCTACCCGCTACCCGCGTTCCAAGACAATTATCTGTGGTTGCTGAGCCGCGCTGGCCAGCCCGGTGCTGTTATCGTCGACCCCGGCGATGCCGCACCCGTGATCGAAGCATTAGAGCAACGCGAGCTGAGGCTTGAGGGCATCTTGCTGACTCACCACCACTTCGACCACACCGGTGGGGTCGATGCCCTGTTGCAACGTTGGCCAGTGCCAGTATATGGTCCCGACAACCCGGCGATTCCACAGGTGAGCCAAACGCTGAGCGAGGGCGATCGTCTGTCGGTGCTGGGAGCCCCCTTCGAAGTGCTGGCGGTTCCCGGTCACACCTTAGATCACATCGCCCTGTTCTATCCAGGCACCAGCAGTCCTCCAGAGCCACCAGCGCTACTGTGTGGCGACACGCTATTCGCTGGCGGCTGTGGGCGGCTGTTTGAAGGCACCGCAGAGATGATGTGGGAATCGTTGAGAAAATTGGAGCAACTACCTGCGCAGACTCGCGTTTACTGCGCCCATGAATACACGCTGGACAACCTGCGTTTTGCGCGCGCAGCCGAGCCGGGCAACCAGGCCTTGGAACAACGCTGGCACCGTGTTGTGAGCAGGCGACAACAAGGGCTCCCTACCCTGCCCTCCACCCTAGCTCTAGAGCGTGCTACCAATCCCTTCCTACGTTGCCTAGAAATCGCCAATAGCACAGCTGTGCCACCCGAGCTGTCCGGAGCGCCCTTTGCTACCTCGGCGCAAGCTTTTGCCGCCCTGCGGGCGTGGAAAGATCACTTTTAATCGCCGACTCAACCTGCCACTGAATTTGACAACCACCGCCTGCTGTAGGGATAATAATTAAGATAAATAGCTGCTTCCAGCCTCCCGCCTCCGAGAAGATCTAAATATGCCTCAGGGCTGTGGCTATGGCTAGCCTATCATCCTGCGCTGGGAAGTCCGATCTTCCGGTGCAATATCGACTTGATCGCCTATTAATTCTGGCGTTGCTCACAATCTCACTATGTGCGGTATCAGTACCCGCTCAGGGACGCCCGAAATACTTCCGGGTAGAGCACCGTAGCCCCACGCCAGACACCGCTAATGAACAGCAAAAGCCTGCGCCGACAACAAAAAACAAAGCAGTAGCGGCCACTGCATCACCCGATAAAACCGCACCGAGTGCTAGCACATCAAAAAACAGTAAAAAAACTGCCAAAACTAGCCAGCGCACCACAACGGACTCTGATCTCTGGCAACGCGTGCGCGATGGCTTTCACATGCAGCTCAGCACGACCTGCGCCGCCGCCGCAGTCGACCCCTTACTACAACGCTATGAACAGCGTACCGGCATCTATCTAGAGCGTATCCTAGCGCGTGCCTCACCCTATCTATACCATGTGGTGCAACAGTTAGAGCAACGCAATATGCCGTTGGAACTCAGCGTCCTGCCGGTAATAGAGAGCGCCTACGACCCCTTTGCCTACTCTCCCGGCCACGCTACCGGTCTGTGGCAATTTATCCCCTTCACCGCCGAGATCTACGACCTGCGTCGCAATTGGTGGCTAGACGAAAGACGCGATATACGCGCCTCCACCGATGCCGCCCTGCATTACCTCAGCAAACTCCACCGACAGTCCAAGGGGGATTGGTTGCTTGCCTTGGCCGCCTACAACTCAGGTTCGGGCTCGGTGCGGCGCGCGGTCACCAGTGCACAACAGCGGCACACAGCGCAATGGCAACAGGCACTCAACACTGCCCAAGCCAGCCAACGGGCACTGAGCTTGGTCGAGGCCAATGCCCGCGCCAAGACATTGCGAGCAACGCAAGCACTAACGCAGCTACAAACATTGCAAGAGCGCATCGCGCAAAGCACTGCGGCCGAGCCAGCTGATACTCAGACCACCACCAAAGCAGAGCTGGAGCTAGCAAGCGCACAGGCAGAAGCACAACACACTCAGCAGATAGCCACTCAGGCAGCACAGACATTGGCCACAGCACAAGCGAATCATCAACGCATGATGGCTACCGCGCAACAAGCCCAAGCTCGGGCAAAGCGCAGACCTACTTTCTGGGAGCTGCAGGGACTGCCCGCAGAGACACGAGCTTACATTCCCAAGTTCTGCGCCATTGCGCAAATCGTCGCGGCACCAGGGCGCTATGGAGTCTCTATCCCCCCAGTACCCAACCACCCCTACTTCGCCGCCGTGGATATCGGCTCCCAGATCGACTTGGTGCTGGCCGCCGAATTGAGCAACATTGAGACCAAACTGCTATACCGCCTGAACCCAGCCTTAGAGCAGTGGGCTACCCCGCCCCATGGAACCTATCAATTACTGGTGCCAGTCGCACAACGCTCTGTGCTGGAGATGAATTTGGCTCAGCTACCCGCGCAGAAACGCCTCCAATGGATCAGACACCACCTGCGAGCTGACGAGGGCT
>JABABF010000264.1 GCA_014238345.1 Gammaproteobacteria bacterium | reverse complement strand
GATGGCATCTATCTTTCCGAGGGGGCGAGCAACAGCTACCTGATCACCACGCCGGATGGTGATGTACTGATCAACACGGGTCTCGGGGTCGAAGCGCCAGTACACCAACACTGCTACAAGCAGGCCAGCCAAGGGTCGCTTCGCTACATTCTGTTCACTCAGGGACATGTCGACCATGTCGGCGGCAGCGGGCTGTTCAAGGCGGCTCACCCAGAGGCGATCGTGGTGGCTAATAGCAACATCGACGAGCACCAGCGCTTCGATGCGATGATCAGTTCTGCCCGCGTCAACGGCTCGCTACGCTTCTATGGTGAGATGATTGAGGCGATGACCACCGCGCAGAAACGTGCCGCGGCACTGGGGCATAGCGAGGTGCAGGGCGTGGCCGAACCGGATGTCTACTTTGACCGCGAATACCACATTGAGCTGGGTGGTCTCGAAGTGCGTGTGGAGTGGGTGCCGGGTGGCGAGACCTTTGATTCCAGCATCATCCACCTGCCGCAGCGGGGGGTGCTGTTCACCGGCAATGCCTTCGGTCCGCTGTTTCCACATCTGCCCAATCTGTGCACACCGCGCGGTGACCGCATGCGCTTTGTGCAGCCCTACCTGCAGATCTGTGAGCGTGTGCTGGCCATGGAGCCCGAGCTGTTGTTGACGGGCCATTTCAAGCCGATTGAGGGGCGGGAGTTGATCCGAGTCGAGCTGAGCCGTCTGCGCGATGCGGTCAGCCATGTGCACGAGCAGACCTTGGCGGCGATGAACGCCGGGCACGGCATGTATGAGGCGATGCGCACCATTGAGTTGCCCGAGTCACTGGCGGTGGGACAGAGCTATGCCACCGTGCCGTGGTTGGTGCGCTCCATCTATGAGGGTTACCTAGGCTGGTTCCGCTTGGATTCAGTCACCGAGATGTACTCTGTACCCGCACGCGATATCTATGCCGAGCTCGGCGAGTTGGCCGGAGCCGATGCGTTGGCTACGCGCTCCGCTGAGGCTTTAGCCGCCGGAGAGGTCGAGCGCGCCACGCATCTGGCAGAGGTGGCGCTGGCAGCTGCACCGGAGCACCCCGCTGTGCGTGCAGCCATGTTGGCGGCGTTGCGGCAGCTGCGCGCCGACTGTGTGCAGGACAATCGCTGGCAGGTGCGTTGGCTGGACGGCGAAATCGCCAAATACAGTGAGAGCGATGATGGCTGAGCGCAGCTCGGTCAGCATACCTGGGAGGAACTGTATATGTTGCCCGCTGACACTCTGAGCCTGTGCCTGAGCTGTTTGGCAGGGCAGGGCTATCGGGAGCGTGTAGAGGCCGCTGGGGCGGCGGGTTTCAACGGTGTCATTCTCCGTCCTACTGATTGGCGACAGGCGCAGAAAGAGGGCTTTGATGCGGGCTCTGCACGCCGTCTGTTGGAAGATTGTGGGCTGCAATTGACGGAGTTGGAAGCGCTGATGGATTGGTTGCCCGAAGCCGATGGTGGCCCGCCGCCGGATCACCCGTGGGTCGCGGGCATTGAGGAGCGGCACTTCGTGGAATTGCATGAGACGCTGGGCGGTGCTGCACTGACCTGCGCTCTGCCGGTAGAGGGGCAGCCCGAGGTCGCTACTGCCGGGGCGGCGTTGGCTCAGCTGGGGCAGCGTTGGGGGGCTCGTGGCCTAGATGTCAATCTAGAGTTCCTGCCGTGGACTGGCTGTCCCAATGTGGCGGTGTCCCGCCAGTGGCTGGAGGCATCAAGGCAGAGCAATGTGCGGCTACTCTTTGATTCGTGGCATTTCCAGCGCGGCGACAACAGCTTGGAAGAATTGGCGGGCTTGGGCAATATGGTGGGTAGCATCCAGCTCAGCGATGCCCCAGCCAGCAGCGAGTTGCCGATGTTGCACGAGACGATGGCACAGCGCCAGTTACCCGGGGAGGGCGACATCCCGCTGGTGGAACTGTTGCAGCTGTTGCGCGATGGGGGCTGTGTGGCACCGGTATCGGTCGAGGTGCTCAGCGAAGCGATGCGTGAGCTACCGCCTGTAGAAGCGGCCAAGCGCTGCGCCGATGCGACGTGGGAAGTGCTGGCCAAGGCGGGCTACCCTGGCGATGCTCAGCCGTGATAGATCCTGTGATGTTGGCAGTGCGGCGGCAACTGAACGGCAATCTGAGCGCAGTTAATCTTTAGGAGGACATCGGACAATGAGCGATCAACCCGTTAAGCAGACCATTGCACTCAGCCCGCCAGTTATGGGTGATAAGGCTCCCTCGCCAGAGCACATGGCCGCAGCAGCGCAGGCCTACTGCAAGGCGCTGAGCGATGACGACATCGATGGCATCATGGCGCTGTTCGCCGAGGATGCCGAGTTTGCCGACCCGGTGGGCACCCCACTGCGGCGTGGTCAGGCTGAGATACGCGAGTTCTTTGAGGCTCAGAAGGGCATGTGCACCATTGAGCTGGAAGGTGATGTGCGCATTGCCGATTGTGTGGCCGCCTTTGCTATCGTCGCCCATGTCGACATCGTCGAGCCCAAAATGATCACCAAATCACTGGATGTGGTGGTTTTCAACGAAGAGGGGAAGTTTGCACAATTTATGGCAGTCTGGGGTTCTGCCAATGTCCACACTCTGCCGGGCTGAGTATACGGCGATGATTGAACTCCACTACGCACCGACTCCCAATGGACGCAAGGTGGCGATACTGCTGGAAGAGGCTCAGCTCCCCTACCGTCTTGTGCCAGTAGATATTAGTAGCGGCGAGCAATTCAAGGCGGGCTTTCTCGCTATCAGCCCGAATAACCGTATCCCGGCCATGGTAGATCCCGATGGCCCGGGTGGCGAGCCGCTCAGCCTATTTGAGTCCGCTGCCATCCTGCTCTACTTAGCCGAGAAGGCCGGGCGATTCCTACCGCCGTCAGGCAGTGCGGGCTACCACTGTGTCTGCCAGTGGTTGTTTTGGCAGATGGCGAACCAAGGGCCGGTATTCGGTCATCTAAATCATTTCTTGAACTACGCCGAGGGGCTTGGAGCCAGTGCCACCGCCGACGGCGATGTGGCCTACGCCCGCACCCGTTTTTCCCAAGAGGCTGACCGCTTGTTGGCAGTGATGGACCGTCGTCTCGGCGAGGCCGAGTACCTGGCTGGCGATGATTACAGCATCGCTGACATGGCGGCCTTTCCATGGTTGCTAACGCGTCGTGCTGTGGGGATTGATTTGGCTCCATTCACGCAGCTGAGCCGCTGGTATGAAGCACTGAAAACCCGCCCTGGTGTGCGTGCTGGAATTGATGCGGGCACAGCTGAGTTCAGTAATATCAGCACGCTGCCCGGCGAGTTCACTAAGGAGCAAAAGCGAGCTCTGTTTGGGCAGGATTCATCAGTCTATAAACGTTGAGCTTAGTGGCGCAGTGCAGGATGACTCCCGTTGGCCTATTGTGCGGTGAGCCATTGCCGCGGCTGGGGTTAAGCGCTAGCCAATCACTATAATGACGGGGGTAGGGCATTAGCTGGGAATGGTGATCATGGCAGAAGCGGGTGGACAGGCGAGGCCAGTGAAGCTGAGTGGCGAGATGCTAGCGAATAACGACGATGCGACGGCGATGCTCGAGCTATTCTTCGGGCCGACACCGAATGCCCGCAAGGTGACCGTGCTGTTGGCAGAGCTAGATGCATCCTATAAGTTGTCGTGGGTTGACCTTGCGGGTGGTCAGCAGTTCTCAGCCGATTTTTTAGCAATCAACCCCAATGGCCGCATCCCGGCCTTGGTTGATCACGATGGTCCCAACGCAGAGGCGCTGAGTGTGTTTGAGTCCGGTGCGATCTTGTTCTATTTGGCTGAGAAGTTTGATCGCTTCTTGCCCACGACTGATGCGACCTCCCGCCAACGCACTATGCAGTGGTTGTTCTGGCAGATGGCGAATCAGGGGCCGATGCTCGGTCAGTTGAACCACTTTCTGTTCTACGCCCCGATGCTGGACTGTCCTGAGGGCGAGGCGCTGGAGTATGCGAGGACACGCTACCGCAAGGAATACGACCGTCTGCTCGGGGTCTTGGATTACCAGTTGGCTCAGACGCAGTACTTGGCTGGCGACGACTACAGCATCGCCGATATGGCGGTCATCCCTTGGCTGATTGCACATCCGGGTGTCGATGGCGATCTGAGCCCTTTTGTGCATGTGGTGCGCTGGTACGAACTGGTCAACGCCCGCCCCGGTGTGCGGGCGGGTATGGATGTCGGCAAGCAGATGTGGCCCGCCGACGGCCAGACCGCCACTTTCAGCGAGGAGCAGAAGAAAGTGATGTTCGGGCAGGATTCTTCGGTTTACCGGCATGTCAGGTAGAGGGGGAGCGGGAATGGGGGCATCCGCTTGACCCAGAGATGCAGCGCCACCCAATAGCCTGTGGCTGGGGATGAGGCCATGGCGCTATCGTAGGCTGCGGTCAATAAATCAGACTTTCATTAGACTCAAATGCTCCTACTCTTACACCCACTCTTATGATCACCACAACCCTAGCCAACTGGCTCATCTGGCTCCAGCTCACTCCCACTGTTGCCAACCTGATTGCGGTGGTGGTGGTGGTGGGAGCCCTCGTCGTGCTGGCACTGCTCGCCAACTTCTTGGCCAAGCGCTTTATCGTCCATATCATCCATCCTTTTATCCGCAGTAGTGCCACCCAGTGGGACGACCTGCTGGTACAGAATGCGGTCATCACCCGTTTCTCCCACCTCGTCCCGGCGATCGCCATCTATCTTTTGGCTCCGGTACTGCTTGAGCAGCACGCTGAGCTGCTCTCCCTGTTGCAGGTCGCCATCAATACCTACCTGATTGTCATCGCCCTGTTGATCGCCGATGCGGCACTCAACTTCTTCTGCGATATCTGGCAACGCAACCCGGTCGGCAAGCGTTACCCCGCCAAGACCTTTATTCAGGCAGCAAAATTGTTCATCAATCTGATCGGCCTGATCTTCATCCTTTCGGTGATTCTCGGCAAATCACCGCTGGTGTTCATTTCTGGACTCGGTGCCATCACCGCCATTCTGCTGCTGGTATTCAAGGATGCCATCCTCGGCCTGGTGGCGGGTTATCAGCTGGCGGTCAATAACATGGTCATGGAAGGGGATTGGCTTGAGATGCCCGGCCGTGGTGCCGATGGTGATGTGATCGATGTCTCGCTGACTACTGTCAAGGTGCGTAACTGGGATCTGACTATCACTACCATTCCCACCTATGCCCTGATCTCTGATTCTTTCAAGAATTGGCGCGGCATGAGTGAGGCTGGGGGGCGCCGTATTAAGCGCGCCATTCAGATTGACCTGCGTACCATTCGTTTTGCCGATGAACAACTGCTCTGGCGTTTCCAGCGCATGCGCCTACTCGCCCCTTACCTCAGCGGCAAGCTCAGCGATATTCAGGCGCACAACGATTCTGTGGGCGATGATCTCAAGGAGCTGATCAATGGTCGTCGGCTGACCAATGTCGGCACTTTTCGAGCCTATTGTCTCGCCTATCTGCGTAATCATCCCCAAATTCACCAAGAGATGACCTTGTTGGTGCGGCAGCTCTCGCCCACTGCCAATGGCCTGCCCATCGAGATTTATGTTTTCACCAATGACACCGCGTGGACTGTCTACGAAGACATCCAGAGTGACATCTTCGATCACTTGCTCTCGGTGTTGCCAGAGTTTGGGCTCAGTGCCTATCAAAGCCCCAGCGGAGCCGACCTTGAAAAAGCGGGGGCATCGCTCCAAGGCGTAGTGTCAACTTAGCTGGCACCCCAAGCACGGGCAGGAGACGGGGGGTGCCGGATGTCGTGTGCTGCGGCAGTGTGCTTTTAGGCGGCTCCGAGTTTCCTGACTAAGGCTGCCTCTAGCACTGGCAAGCGATCGTTGCCGAAATACATGTCATCGCCGTCAAGGAACAGAGTGGGTGAGCCGTAGCCGCCGCGCCGTACCAGTTCATCGGTGTTGTCGCGCAGCTTTTGTTTGTACTCTGGTTGTGCTATTTTGTCGAAGAAAGTTGCCTCATCTAGGCTGACGGCGCGCACGATGTCTCGCAAGACTTCTGTTTCGGCGAAGTTGCGCCCCTGTCCCCAATAGGAGGCAAAGCATCGCTCGGTGTAAGGGACTAATTTGTCGGACTCTTCGGCGACAAAGCAGCCGCGCATGGCCTTGACACTACTGCCGGGGTGAAAGTTAGGCCATGCGATTTCAATGCCACAGAGTGCGGCCCAGTCGCCCATATCTTTCATCATGCGCTCACGATATGCCGGATTGTTCAAGGCTCCTTCGCGTTGCTGGTAGATCGCTGGATTGACCTCGTTGAAGACTCCGCCGACCAGTATCGGTCGCCACTGGATCGGCAGGCCGTATTGCTCGGCCAGTGGCTGGATGCGCGTGAAAGCCATATAACTCCACGGGCTGGAGCAGTCAAAGAAGAATTCTAAGGTGGGCTGGGTCATGGTAGGGAGGGGCTTTTTTGGGGGCTGTCTGTCCGATTGAACAACCGCTACATTTTATCCGAAGTCGTTGCCAATCCTGGTGCATGCCGGGCTGAAACATCACCAAATAATAGCTAAGTCATTGATTTAACTTGCATTTGCAATTGTTGTATACTATAGACTTCACAATATCATCTCGTTGTCTATCATGGCGATTGAGATGGCAGAGGAGGAATGCTGTGATGCGAGTGATGGCAATGGCGCTGATGGTGCCTATGATTTTGTCGAGTTGTAGTAGTTTCACAGTGGAGGATATCTACTTGGAGCAGCAAGAGCTCCGTAGCTCCCTTGAGGAACAGTTAGGCACCCTTGAGGAGCGGCAGAGATTGCTCTTTCGCAATGTGCAGGGGGTAGAGCAGGACGTGCAGCTGGTGTTGCTGAATGTGCAGGAGTCGGGCGATGAGAATCGCGATGCCCTAGAAGATAACCTCGAAACCTTACAGCGCAACCTGTTGCAAGTTAAGAAATCTGTGCAGGCGGGGCAGGATGACATCCAGAATAGCATTCATCGGGGACATTCTGCGATTGATCGCGTGTTAAAGGACATCTCGTCATTGCTGGGTGCACTAAAGCCTAATAGGCGCTCCAAATCCTCCAGGTCTTTCTTTTCTTCTGATAAGTCGGATGACGGGTAGCGCGATGGGGTGCCAATCACCCTGTTGATAGTTGATTGAGCGCTGTGTTGCCGTATGCGGCTGAATTGGCGCTTTCCAGTATCGTCTAGGTACCGCGCACGGAGTTTTGAGCGAGTCTCTAAGTTCAGCAGATAGCGCCGTTCAGTTGTTGGCAGCTTATATGCGCCACCTGTAGCGTAGTTAACCGCGCATAACAGTCCTATCACTCCACAGGCTGGCACATGCCAGGCCTTGCGCGCGTGCTGGAGGTGTTGAGACCAGCTGATTACTGCATTGTGCTGACCAGGGGACATCAAATGGCGAGCGTTGGGCTCTTATTTGATTGCTGACAGCTGTCAGCGCAATGCTTATGGTGGACGACCCATGTTGATGTCAATAGCGACATCAGATACCGAGTAGTGGGGATAGGCGAGGCAGGGGTAGCTCGGTCCCTCGCAGGAGTCAGGGATGGCACGAAGCAAAGGTCGGCAAGGATGCGGGCAATTACAGGATGGATCCTGTGGCGGGTGTTGTGGCGGGCGCAGTCCCGTACACAGTGTCCGTTGGCCAGTGTATCTAGCGAGCTTGTGTGGCTGTACAGTCGGCTTCCTCGCCGCAGTATTCGCTAGCTGGGGTATCAGTTGGAGCCAAGTCGCCGTCGGTGCCGAGCCTGCTATCCCAGTGCATCGTGTTGTCAATGGCTTATCAGCATGGGCTACTGCCCAGAGTGAGCATGGTGATCATGGTGCAGCACTCCCGCAAGCGGCTCCAGTAGCTAAAGTCCCCGCAGACCACATCGGCACGGACCTCGTTGTGGCTACCCGCTCCCCTAAGACACCGTCTGCACTGAGCGGTAGCGCTACGCCAGAGCACACGGCAACACCATCGCTCCCGGTAGGTTCAGGGTTGCTATCTGCTGCTCCTGTTGAACCCGCTACAGTGGGTTGTGCTGCAGATGCCAGCCCAGCATGTGTGGAGCCATCAGTTGCCGTTGTCTCGGCAGCTCAAAAGTTCAATTTAATGCCGACCGCAGTATGGACGCTGGGCGGCTACCACTATGTCAGTGTGCTCGACAAGCAGCGGCGGCATCATACCTTGCGTCTCGGGGCTAGCTATGGTGCTTGGCAATTGGTGGCAGCTGATTTGACTACGCGTCAGATAGAGTTTCGCCATGCCGATGGGCAGCGCTGGACGGCGACGCTGTGAGCGTTGCTCGACTAGCGGTCTTGAGTGTGGTCGTGGTGTCGCTACTGTTGACTGGGGTGTCTCACACGCATCCTCCAGGGAGGGTAGGGGGCGCTCAGCACAGTGCAGCACCCACAGGCAATGTCTGGGATCTGTCGGCATCGGATTGGCAGCGCTACTTAGAGCTAAACGCCGGTCCACGGGGCATCTGGAGCCCGGGCTTGGATCCGATCACGGTGCTCGGGGTTCACGCTCGAGATAAGGGTGAGCGCCGCCGTTACGCCGAGCGCTTTGTCGCCTTGGAGGAGGAGCGCAGTGTCGGGGAACTCGCCTTCCAACATATGGTAAACACCGTGGTGGCCGATCGTTATGGCGATGCCCCGTTATCCGCTGGCTCGTTGGGTGGCGGTGCTGATGCCCAAGAGTCGACAAATGCCGAGCGCTGGGCGCTGTTCAGCCCGGCCTTTTGTGAAGCGCGTTGTCAACAATGGGTCTACCGTGCTTTGTCGTTGGTGCGCCGTAGCCCCTTAGCTCAGCTAGACATCTACTTGTCCGGTGCCAGCGATGATGCTGGGCTACAGCGATGGGCTCGCAATCTTGGAGTCGCCTCACGGCAACCCCGGTTTCGCCTATGGCACGATGGGGCATGGCGGCGACTGGGCGCAGATGTGGCTGAGGTGGCTCCTCTGCGTCTGTTGCGCCGTCGAGCTCAGGCTTATGTGGCAGTACCCGTGGTGATGCCGTAATGCAGGGGGCAAAATTGTTGTTGCCGTTGTTGCTGCTCGCCTATATGGGAGCTATAGCTCAGGCGCAGACCACGGGGGGCGGGGGCACTGTACACGCCCCAGCGTCACCACCCACTAATGCTTCTTTCTTCTTCCCTGTGCATAGTCTTACTCTACAACCCTCCAGCAAGGTGTTTAGACAGCGCTCTCCGATGCTGGATAGAGCACTGTTTTTGATTGGGGACGATGCACATTCAAGGCGTTGGTTACGCAGGCAGCTGGAGCAATTGCATCGCCTCAACGCGGTCGGATTTGTGGTGGAGGTGGAGAGCAAAGCGCGCTTGGATGTCCTGCGCAAACTCGCCCCTGAGTTGGAATTAATGCCAGCAGTGGGTGATGCGGTGGCCGAATATTTTGGTTTTTCCAGCTACCCTGCTCTGTTGTTGCCAGCGGAGCCACAACCATGAACTGGGGACTCCGACTCCGTGACAGTTGCCTCTATTTAGCAGTTGTCAAAACGCTACGCACGGCGGGATGGGCGCTACTGATGACAGTGTTGCTGTCGTTGTGGCATGTCGCGCCAGCCACCGCTGATGAGGCGCGGGAGCGTGCACTATTAGCACAACTGCAGTTGGAACTGAGTTACTTCGATGCGCTGGTGCGCCGGGCACAATCAGAAGCGGCTGACAATCGACCCAGCCGTTTTGATTACACCGTACTGCGTGCTGATTTGCGGGAGATGCGCCGCGCTATTGAGTCCCACCTAGGGTTTGGCCGTCGCCACCCACGTATTGTTCAGCCCGCCACTCAAGTTGTCGGTGATGACTGAGCTGCACGGGGTTTTCGAGCGGGTTTCGGGGATTTCAGTCAATGCCAGTGCTGGGCTGTTCTCTTCTTTGGCGGCGGCTCTGGCTGTGTTCATGAGCATTGCTGTCACGCTGTCTTCTTTTCGCCTGTGGAGTGAGGATTTGAACAACTACTTGGTTGGGCACATATTGCGTTCTCTGTTGGTGTTATTTCTGCTCGGTGCGGCGATGGCCTATATGGAGCGCAGCTGATGATCAGTCTTGGAATCTGGTGTTTTTTAGCTATGGGTAGCGTGGTTGCGCTGTTGCTACCGATTTTGGTGTCCGCACGGCTGACTATACCGGAACTGCCGCAGCTTGAGGGGGTGGATCCAGAACTTGGGCCGCTGGCCGTGTTCGAGGGCATCGTCACTTATTTTGTCTATTTATGTGCAGGTCTATTCATCGTTTGGGTGCTGTTGGTGGTAGGGCAACGGGTGATTGGTGAATTTAATGCAGCCCGGCGTGATACGGGTGATTTTGGGCGGGTGTTGATGACGGCCTTTGTCGGTATGGGTACCACATTATTCGTGGTGTTTTTGGCCAACTATGTGATTAGCATTGTCCAGTGAAAGGATGGGTTTGAATATGAGTGGGGCAAGTGATGGTCGGCTTGATACAGTGCGTCTCGCCGGGTTGATTGAGGGCGATCCGGTGGTGTTCCTTGGTTGCACAGTGGATGAGCT